>JAYEKN010000266.1 GCA_034661015.1 Candidatus Cloacimonadota bacterium | reverse complement strand
AAAGTCTACAATAAACGAACATATTAAAAATATTTACAAAGAAAAAGAGTTGGAAGAAAGCCAAACTATACAGAAATTCGGAATTTCCGAATTTCAGCAAAAAGCACCATATTATTACAATCTTGATGTAATTATTTCTGTTGGTTATCGTGTAAAATCTCTACAGGGAACTCAATTTAGAAAATGGGCAACTGAAAGAATAAGAGAGTATATCATTAAAGGTTTTACAATGGATGATGATCGTTTGAAACAAGAAGGTGCAAGATCTCGATATTTTGAAGAATTATTACAAAGAATTCGTGATATTCGCAGTAGCGAAAGAAATTTTTATCAAAAAGTTACAGATATTTACACAACAAGTATTGATTATAAAAAAGATGAGCAAATGACTAAAACATTTTTTGCTACAGTTCAAAACAAAATGCATTTCGCAGTTCACGGAAAAACTGCAGCTGAGTTAATTAGTGATAGAGTAGATGCTGAAAAACCTTTTATCGGATTAACAAATTTCAAAGGAAATTATATTACAACTCGTGATATTGGGATAGCGAAAAATTATCTTTCCGAAAATGAGCTGAAACAACTAAATCTGATTGTATCAATGTATTTGGATTTTGCTGAGCTCCAAGCAATTGAAGGACGATTAATGAAAATGGAAGATTGGATCAACAAACTTGATAGTTTTTTGGCAGCTTCTGAAAAAGAAATTCTTAAAAATTCAGGAAAGATAAGCCACCAAAAAGCAATTGAAAAAGCAAAAGTTGAATACAATAAATTTAGAAAAGAAGAAGACAAAAAATATATATCTGATTTTGATAAAGAAATGAAAAGGCTTACAGGGAAGGGAAAAAATAAATAACGCGGTTAATAATCAAAGAAATAAAATCTTAAGGGAAATTGATGATTCTCAATAGAAACGGAGCTAACAAAACACTCCACATTCAGATTGAAAAAAAAGCAAGAAGAACGTGGCAGTGTCCAAACATTAGTAGCAACTTTGAAATTGGGATTAATAAGATACGTTTCCTGTACACCGATTTTCGAAGATATTTCAAGAGTTCATGATCAGATTTCCTTACCTGCAGGTGATGTTACACCTGAAGAATTGTTGCTGAAGCAAAGAGAACTTGAAACCCAATACACATATTGGGGATCAATAGGACTTACTTATTCATTCGGTTCGATTTATAATAATATTGTTAATCCAAGATTTGGAAATTGATAATTATGATTCCAAAAAAAAGGAATTCATCCGTGAAAGAATCAATGGTTTTCAAGGTTTTGGTACTACTTTAACTAGGCAATTTTAATAATCCAATATTCCTTTCTGCGAGGGCATAAATGCCCACGCTGAATCGAATAAAGCCGGATAAATCAGGCTGAAAAAAATGGCTGCTATGTAATGAGTATTATTCATAATACTTTTTTCGATTTAGCGTGGGGGTTTACCCCCTCGCAGACATTGTCCAAAAAGACTGACGAATAAATCCAGACAAAATGCCCTCAAATAACTCGGTTTTTTTAGATGCATTCTTGTAAAAAAATGAGGGGATGCGAATTTCTTAACGAAACACCTCTCCATTTTTTATTTCACTAAGATTTCACTTTATTTCATCAATAGCAAAATCAAGTGCTTCTTGTAGCATTTCTTCGGGTGGGGTTTTTATGAAATCATTATCCATC
>JAYEKN010000265.1 GCA_034661015.1 Candidatus Cloacimonadota bacterium | reverse complement strand
TCTAAAAGTTATTTATAAAATAATCGTAGAATTCATGGGAAATAACATTAAATACTTCTCGCAATGACCTGTTCACAGCCTCAGTTTCATTGATATGCCCTTCTCTACCACTTCGGGTAAACTCTAATTCACTATTTCCATATTGTTTTGCAAGTACGGTAATATTTAGGTTCCAACTAATGAATTTCAAATCTTTTCGTTTTCCATTAGCTCTTGCGATTGTCAGTTCAGCTGCAATATTAAAATCAATTAATGAACTGTTTTGGTAGGGATCAACATTGAAGCCGATTGCATTGAAGGTTTCGCTCAAATACTTCACCAGCTGTTTTTGCCATTTGCCTGCAGCTTTAATGGACACAGAGATATTATTGGTAAAACGCATTTGCTCACTTACTAATTCGTTTTTGCTTATTTTCAGATCCACCCCATGGTCCAAAATAGAAATAACACGGTACTGCTCGTTCAGTTCCTCCGTTAAATCCGCCAAATTAATTGCTTTCTGAAGATATTTTAACTTCTCCATTTTGTTTAAAGTTCCGTTGTATTGGCTGTAAATATTTTGAATGCGGATATTATTTTTCTCAATTTCTTCATTATAAATTTTGCCTGTTTTTATTCGGTCTAAACATGCCAGAACAAAATAAACACCATCTTTTTCATCAAAATATGTTTTTTCAAATTCAATACCTCTTAATGATCGCTCTTTTTCAAATAATGTTTGTTTTGCCATAGTTTCGTCAGAAGTAAACCGAGCACCTATTTTTTCTTGATATTTCTGTTTAACAGATTCGCGAGTTGTAACATCCTTTTGAATTGCCTTTGAGATATTGTTGTAAGCATCCGTTTCGGCAGCACTTTTTGCGTTTCCTGTACCCACAGCATTTATAAAAAGATTTTTGCTATAGTCCTTATAAGGATGATAAACCCAATCAGGAATCTGCATTGGCTTTTTTGGAGCGGAACAAGAGATAATGAAAATAACCATTGCCATTAATACTAATTTTTTCTGCATCATTTCCTCCATATATAAGTTTTAGCAATCCAATTCGTTATAAAGAACATTTTTGTCAAGCTTCTTTTAAATTTTCGCATCCCCCATTTTTTTACAAGAATGCATCAAAAAAAACCAAGTTATTTGAGGGCGTTTTGTCTGGATTTATTCGTCAGTCTTTTTGGACAAAGCTGTTATGCTAAGGATTTATCCGCCAGTTGGCGGATCGAGCATTTTCTTCTTTATTGACTACCGATTTTTGAACAATGTCTGCGAGAGGATAAACCCCCACGCTAAATCGAAAAAAGTATTATGAATAATACTCATTACATAGCAGCCATTTTTTTCTGCCTGATTTATCTGTCAACGGAAGTCGAAATGACCACAAAATCGGAAGTTTATTTTCCCACACTTTTACTAATTTTTGTTTACCGAGTGAAATGAGCCATCTCTTGATGCTGTTTTTCTCCATACATATTTCCCTTTCATCCCGTTGGATAGTCATCCTACGGGATTCACATCTTTTAACCGATGAGATTTTTAATTCTCATCTTTGCAAATGTAACAAGTGGGGGATAACCATTGCGAAGGTCTCAGATTAGTTAGAGTCTATCCGTGAAGTATAGATTCGACACAGATGAACAATGATAAAAATGATTTACGCTGATAAAAATTTTATTATAAAAAATGGTAGGCGACAAT
>JAYEKN010000264.1 GCA_034661015.1 Candidatus Cloacimonadota bacterium | reverse complement strand
TAATAAAAAATATTACTTTATTTAACAACGATTGTTGGAAAGAATTAGGATATGTTCATATCGGTGGAGTGCAGACAAGTAATGCTATTTTTGATAATGTACTGATGACCGACAATTACGAATATGTGAATTCAAAAGCAGTAAAATATGGAAATATTAATAATCCCTTTTTTATAAATTGTTCAATAAAGGGTAATCATTCAGATCCAGTAACAGGAAATTTTGGAGCGATTTGTCTTCTTGGTTCTATACCAACATTAATTAATTGCGAGATAACTGACAATTATGGAGATATTACTAGCGGGATCGTAAGTATCCATAGCGGTGAAGAAATATATATTATCAATTGTACAATTGCAGATAATAAAAATTGTTCGCAAGGTACAATCAGACTGAGCGATGACAGTCATTTTACCTTAATAAATACTATTTTAAGAAATGATCCCTATACAGAAATCTATTTTTACCCGACAGGTCCTCCCAACTCAGCTACAATAAAATACTGCAATATTGAGAATGGAATTAATGCAATAAATACAAACAACAATGGCACCATCAACTGGGGACCTGGCAACATAGACGATGACCCAATGTTCGTAGGAGGAGATCCGTTCAGTTATGAACTCACGGAAGAATCTCCCTGCATAAACGCCGGCACACCGGATACTACAGGTTTAAATTTACCGCAATTAGATTTGGCAGGAAATCAGAGAATCTATAACGGTAGAATTGATATTGGGGCGTATGAATGGCAACAAGATGGAGTAAATAATCCTGACACTTCTTTTGTAAACAAATTATATTTATTCCAGAACCAACCGAATCCATTCAGAGGAGAAACAGAAATATTATTTATCACCACAGACTACGAGCGCGTGGAGGATTATCAACTCTCCATTTACAATGTAAGAGGGCAATTGGTAAAAAGATACAACGGAAGAGAAGACCATTTTCAGGTAAATACAAAGATTATCTGGGATGGGAAAGACAGATATGGAAATGAAGTTTCAGCGGGAACATATTTTTACAAACTGGAATATGGCAAAAATGCCGTGGTAAGGAAAATGGTGAAGGTAGGGGAGTGAGAGTTGGACACACAAATTTCAGAAATTTACACAAAGAAATGGAAAACGGAAGCCTTACCTTACGAATGGTCATTTTTTACCGACCTTCGCAATGGTAAGAAAGCGTGAATGAAACATTGAAAATGTCTTCGACCATTCTGCTATGTAAGGCTTCCGCTCCAAAGTCATTCTCGAATGCTTCCGAAGAAAATAAATATTTTATTCAATTTTTCAAAAAATTTTTCATATGGACAGTCACCCTTTCCAATTTTCAAAAATCTCGACTCGAACACAAAAGACGGTGTCCGAGTCGGAATTTTTTATTTCCACCGGTATTTAGAAAAAGTCCCCAAAATTGCAAATCCGAGAAAATAGGGAATATAAAAAATTTCAGCAAGAGGAAAAAGCAATAATGATCTAAGTGATTTGAAAATCAACGCTCCCTGAAAAACAATAAGAAAATCTATGATAACTTTTGCACCAAAAATAATCAAAAAATCCGTCCACGAAAAAATCCCTATTACCGATGCAATGAATGCAATGAAAAGCAATATAAAAAAACAAAAAATCAGAGTGGTAAATATTTTGATTTTTGCAGGATAATATTTCCATTTTGAGGCTCGTCGCTTCTCCTGATCTACCAAAGCTTTGCCTGATTTATCTTCGTGAGAGGGCACAAAACTATCCGGATCATAATTGAAGCTTAAGTGATAATTACCGGTTATGCTAATTTTCTGGAGAAAAAGATCATCATCACCGGATGGAATATGACCGATACCGCTGAATCCACTAACTTCTATAAACATTTTCTTTCGATATGCAATATTTCTGGCAGCAGCTGTAACTCCCCAATTCCAGCCAACAGTTCCTGCAGAAATCGTAAAAATGGAAAGTCGTTCCAAATTTTTCAGCAATAAAATTATTTTTTCGTATAAAGTAATATTTTTTGCAATCAAAGGGGAATAACCGGCTACAAAATCAGAACCAGCATTAAATTTGGAATTCGTGCTCGAAATCCAATTTTTGTTCGGAACACAATCTGCATCGGTGAAGAGCAAAATCTCACCTTTTGTTTCTTTTATCCCTTTAGTAATGGCATTTTTTTTCCCAATCAAATTTGGCTCTTCCTCATTTATGCGGACAAAATGAAAATTTTCATTTCTTTTAACATAATCATGAATAATCGCATCTGTCCGGTCTTCAGAGCGGTCGCTTACTGCGATTACTTCAAAAAATTTCTGCGGATAATTTTGATTTGCAAGTGAAGAAAGTAATTGCGGAAGAAATTTTTCTTCATTTCTCGCTGCTATAATAACAGAAATGAAGTTAAGTTTTTCGGATTTATTTTGCTTTGATCCACAATTTAAAAAAGTTCCCACATAAATAAAAAGCAAAAATGCTACATAAAAAGTGAGGAGGGATACCAAGATTAAAAAAAACATTATATTTTTCTTATTCCTTTTAATGATGAAGCATTTAGCGAAAATTTAGCAAAATCATTTCTCTGAAATTTAAAAACAGCTGCCGCGCCAATCATGGCAGCATTATCAGTGCAAAGTAAAGGGGAAGGAAAATAGATTTTGATATTTTCCGAAGCAGAAGACTTGCGAAATTTATCCCGCAAGGCTGAATTTGCAGCTACTCCTCCCGATAGCAAAATGTTTTTAAGGGAATATTTTTTTACTGCATTCATTGTTTTTCGAAAGAGAACTTCTACAATTGCATTTTGGTAGCTGGCACAAAAATCTTGAATGGAATTGGAATTCGCCTTAATGTTATTTTTTTTCATGTATAAAGAAGCTGATGTTTTCAGACCACTAAAGCTAAAATTGAAATTCGGTTTGTTTATCATTGGTAAAGGAAAATCTATTGCATTTTTATTACCTTTTTTGGCTAATTTGTCAATCGCGGGTCCACCGGGATATGGAAATCCCAGCAGTTTGCCGATCTTATCAAAAGCTTCACCTGCTGCATCATCAACTGTTCTGCCGAGAACTTCAAATTCAGTGGGAGAATCGAATTTCACAAGTTCTGTGTGTCCGCCGGAAACAACCAAAGATAAAAAGGGAAACTGAATATTTGGGTTTTCCAAAAAATTTGCAAAAACATGTCCCATAATATGATTAATTGCGATAAGAGGTTTTACCAAACTGAATGCCAAACCTTTGGCAAAGGAGACTCCCACGAGGAGCGATCCGATCAAGCCGGGATTTACAGATACGGCAATCGCATCAATTTGTTCCAGATTTTTACCCGCTTTCTTCAAAGCAAGATCAACTACATAAACTACGCCTTTAATGTGTTCTCTTGATGCGAGTTCCGGAACAATTCCCCCGAATTTTTCGTGAATGGATTGTGAGGAAATGATATTTGAAAGAATTTGAAAATCAGTATCCACAATTGCTGCGGATGTGTCATCACAAGATGTTTCTATTGCGAGGATTAAGGACATTTAATATACTCCAATTTTAAATTAAGTTTTAAATGTTTTTCGACCGGTCGTTCCTTACAAGTCGAAGAAAATCATTTTTCAATAAACTTTTTCGGATCAATAATCCCTCTAAAATTTACTTTTTTTGGCGTCTGACTTATCAATGTTACTCCTTCGGGTAATTGAATATCCAATGCAACCGGGTGTTCAACTAACAAAGTGTAGTTTGGATCAATCTGTATCTCAAAATCTTGTTTGGATAAAGTGCGAAGTAATTTAGATTCGCCCTCAACTATCAAACTAATAAACTGCGGAAATATTTCAAGAGAATCAGGATAAGAAATGCGAATCAAAGGGAAAGCTTTTCTGATGATTTTAGGTTTGCTTTTAACGATCTTAACATTGCCTACAAGTGCTGTAACCAAATCGCTTTGTGGGAGTATCAAGGAAATAGTTGAATTTTCGGAATGTTTCTTCATGTTAAAAGGTTGAGTATCAATATGGATAAATTCACTAATTATTTTTTTTGGTCCTTTAACCTGAATTTGTTGAGGGTAAGTTTCCAAATTATGTGATTCGAAATACTTTTTGCTCTCCGCATCGGCGAATATAGGGTTTACGGGGAAAGTTTGGGTAGTCATATTATCCATAACTACCAAAATATCCAGAAGTTGAGGATATTGAATAATGTTCAGATCGTATTTTTCCAATCCTTTGATATTTTTAATATCAAAAGAGATATAATTTTTTCCGTAATGAACATTTTGTAAATTGAGATAGTACGAATAATTTTTAAGATGAAATTTTATCAGTTTATCTCCTCTACCCGCAATGACCAAATTTATTGACCTTGGCTCAATATCCATTGGTATCAGGGAAGTGGGAGTGTTTGCTATTGCAATTGGTATCTGGATATTAACTTGTTGGGTTTGAGTAAATTTGAGTGCAAACCAGATAAAAAGGGAAATAAAAAATGCAAAAACCAAAATCGAGGCATTAATTTTTTTCATAATCTTCCAATGTTTTAAAAATCCTTTTTAATTGTTGTGTTGCCAAAGTAACATATATGTCCAATGGGTCAATACGTTTAGCCAGTTCAAGATAACGTCTTGCCTGAGCGAATTTTTTTTCTGCAACATACAACCTGCTCAAATCAAGATACGATTTTAGAAAAAAAATATTTTTCTGGATACTTTTTGTAAAATATTTTACAGCCAATCCGCTATTACCCATTTCAAAACAGCAATTAGCCCAGGTATTATAAAATTCAGCGTTATTATAACCGAGTTGATGCGCCTCATTAAAATTCACAAAGGCATGAATCCAATCCCTTTTTCTATTATAAGACACACCGAGCAAGTAACATATCTGCCGTTTACTTGGGAATTTTTTTTTACCGGCTGTAAGCAAGTCAATTGCATTATCATATTCCTTTAGCCGTAAATATTGCTCAGCAAAAAAGATATATGTTTTTGGTAAATGATTAAATCTGGTGAAAACTTTCTTAAGTATCTTCACCGCCTTTTTAATTTCGTCTTGATACGTATATGCCACAGCCAAATTAAAATCCATCTCAACGATTTCGGTTTCAATCCTTTTATACCAGGTAATCGCTTCTCTTGACTTTCCCTTTTGAGCCAGAAAAACATTTCCCATTAAAAATTTAAGATAATCATCATCAGGGAAATATTTCATAGCTCTTTGGATAATTTTTTCGGTCTTCTGAAAAAGTGAGCGTTGCATATAAATAATGTATAAAAGTTCATGAGCAGGATAAACTTTCGGGTCAATTTCAATAATTTGCTCCAGAAGTTCCACGGACAGAAGCCATTTATCGTTTGCGTGATGCCTTGCTTCCCAGAGTAGCGAATCAATCTTTTTCATAAGAGAGTAGCAACTTGGCTATGCTGTTGAAACGGATAATCGTAGGAAAAAATATTATTTTCATTCAGATAAACATCCTATTATTTTCATTTTAAATAATGAAAGTGTCAGAGATTGAGGTGTCAGTTACCGACCTGTCAATGTATGGTGTGCGAAGCCTGATTTTTTGACCCAAATGTGGGACATGCTCAAAATTCTTTCCGGAAATCATTAACAATTTTTTCAAACTCTGTTTCATTTTTTGTGAAATTACATTTTTGTCTAAACGCTTTTGCGCCTGTAAGTCCTTTTGAATAGCCGGAAACATATTTCCGAATAATTCTCGTAGATCTATCAGCACCTTCGGTTTTTTTCATTTCCGAAAAGTGAGAAAGAAGAAGTGATATTCTTTGTTGAGGGCTCGGTTCCGTATAATCTCCTGTGCGTAAATATTCCTTTATTTGATTGAATAGAAACGGATTTCCAATTGCGCTCCTACCAATCATAATAGAATTGCATCCGGTTTCTTCAAACATTTTTTTGGCATCTTCCGGCGAGTTAATATCTCCGTTTCCAATTACAGGAATTTTTACTATTTGATTTACTTTAGCGATCAAATCCCACGTACTTTGCCCGGAAAACATTTCATTTTTTGTTCGGGGATGAAATATGATCGCATTAGCACCACCTGTTTCTATTGCCTGAACAATTTGGTCAATATTTTCAGATGTATCCCAGCCGGAACGGATTTTCACAGTCAGAGGAAATTCCTTGGCAATCGCTGACTTTGCTGCCAAAACCACTTGATATAATTTTTCAACATTTTTTAAAAGTGCCGACCCTGAGCCTGTTTTAACCACTTTTTTCATGGGGCAACCCATATTAATATCAATAAAATCCGGATGAAATTGTTTAATCTTTCCAATTCCTTGGGCAATTATTTTGGGTTCATCTCCAAAAATTTGAATTCCCAGCGGACGCTCAATTTCATTGAAGCAAAGCATTGACTCTGTTTTTTCGTTTTCGTAAACAAGTCCATGGGCGCTAATCATTTCTGTTACAGCCACATCCGCGCCGTTCTGTTTGCAGATTTTTCGGAAAGTAGAATCGGCAAAACCGGCTAATGGTGCAAGCCAGAGCTTTCCACCGGTGATTTTTTCCATTCCGGATGTGATAGAGATATTTGCTGTTTTTTTGGGATTAGAAATCATGTGGCTAATTTCATTATTTACAAAAACCTTGTCAATGATATATAAATTTTAATTTTGTGAAAACATGAAAAGTGAAAAGGTGATTGTTCTATTAAGCGGTGGTTTGGACAGCTGTGTAACGACAGCTATTGCTCATAAAAATTACGATTTATACCTGTTGCACGTGAATTACGGTCATCTGACCGAAGCCCGAGAAAAAAAAGCCTTTTTGGATATTGCTAAATTTTATAATGTCCGAAAAACTCTGGTTATTGATATCGGTTATCTAAAAAAAATTGGCGGTTCGAGCCTGACCGATACAAATATTCAAATTTCAAAAACCACTCACGCAGGAATTCCGAATACTTATGTTCCTTTCCGCAATGCGAATTTGCTTGCCATTGCTGTTTCCTGGGCTGAAGTGATTGGGGCAAAAAAAATATTTATCGGTGCAATGGAAGAGGATAGTTCTGGCTATCCGGACTGCCGTGAAATATTTTTCCGTTCTTATAATGAAATGATCAAGGATGGAACAAAACCAGAAACTGAAATATCAATAGAAACACCAATTTTGCATAAATCAAAATCTGAAGTAGTAACAATCGGGAAAAAACTCAATGCTCCCATGCATCTCTCCTGGTCGTGTTATACAAATTCGGAAAAAGCTTGCGGAACATGTGATAGTTGCAGACTGCGAATAAATGCGTTTCAAAAAGCAGGATTCAAAGACGAAATTCCATATTTGAAAATAAATAATAACATCACCGGGTAAGAATGAAAAAGAAAATTTATATTACACATGACAGTGTTGTAGAATGTCGGTTTGCTCTTTGTTTTGCCCTTACAAAGGTCGGTGCGGGACAAAGTAGAAGCAGTATTCTCGGAACATCCGCAGGTGGGCTGCAGGCTTTGATTAAAATTCTCCCCGCTTTGAGAAAAAATTTCTATCTTCCTTTGTTAATTGTGCAGCATCTTCATAAATCGCAAGATCATTGATAAATTGATCGGCATATTACTAACCGGAGCGAATGACTATCTCACTAAGCCACCCAATGTTGATAAACTACTGTCTCTGATGCGGGTTTGGTTGTATGATTAAATTTTGGAGTGCAACATCCGTGATGTTGCTTTTTACAAATTAAAATATCACGGGTATTTTATTACAAAGAAAACAATATTAAAATTAAAATATCACGGATATTTTATTCCAAAGAAAACAATATTATGAGTATTAAAAGAAAAAAAATTGCAGTTGGAATGAGCGGTGGTATTGACAGCACTTTTGCTGCAATCACCCTAAAGGAGCAGGGGTACAATGTTATTGGCATTAGTTTGCACATGTTTTGCAAACAACATCCTGCCGAAAAAGATGAAAAAACCATTACCGGCGAATTTGAAGATGTAAAAAAAATTTGTGAGCTGCTTTCTATTCCGTACTATAATGTTGATGCTGAAAATCAATTTGAAAAAACTATTATTAAAAATTTTTGCGAAAGTTATTTAAGTGGACTGACACCAAATCCCTGTGTTCTCTGTAACAAACGAATTAAATGGAAATTACTGCTTGAAAAGGCAAGGGAACTGGGAGCGGAATATATCGCAACCGGTCATTATGCCGAAATTGAATTCCAAAAAAAGGAAAACCGGTATTATTTAAAAAAGGGAAAGGATAAAAAAAAAGATCAGTCTTATTTTCTATGGCAACTTGACCAAAATGATTTGGCTTATACTATTTTCCCTCTTGCGAACTTTTCAAAAATTGAGATTGGGAAAAAGATTGAAGATTATCATCTGAAAATTTCTCATAAGCCGGAAAGTCAGGAAATTTGTTTTATTCCGAATGATGATTATAAATCCTACTTGCGAAATAATTGTAAAAAAAAAATTCATTCAGGATATATTCTCAATCTCGAAGGAAAAAAAATCGGAAGGCATAAGGGATTCCCGTTTTATACAATCGGGCAACGGCGGGGGCTGGGCTTAACATCTCCTCACCCACTTTATGTAAAAGAAATACGGAGTAAAACAAACGAAATTGTAGTTGGACCAAAGGATTGTCTATTTGGGATCGAATTATTTGCTGATCAATGTAAATGGATTAATTTTGATGAAATTATTGAACCGATGAGATGCAGGGCGAAGATCAGATACAATTCTCCTGAAGCGAATTGTACGATTTTCCCACAGGATACTGGTGTTCGTGTGTTGTTCGATGAACCCATACTAAGCATCACGCCCGGGCAGTCTGTTGTTTTTTATGAAAATGATAACGTCATTGGCGGAGGGATTATACAATTTGGAATCGCTAATTAGTGCCCATCCGTAAAGTAGCATATCAAGTAAAATATATTCTTCATCCTTTTTACAACTCATCCCCTAACCCCTTCTCTTCAAAGAGAAGGGGAACTTTTATCTCCCTCTCCTCGATAGGAGAGGGTCGGGG
>JAYEKN010000263.1 GCA_034661015.1 Candidatus Cloacimonadota bacterium | reverse complement strand
GTTACTGCGGATTGAATACGAAGACGTGTCCGTGAATCAATGTCGTTCCTGATTTTCGTAACTTCCGAATCAGACAATGAAAAACGGATATCTTTCGAAACAGGAATTGCATTAATTTCCATTTCGAAATGGTATTTATCCTTCACTTCTTCGACAGGGGGATAATCATCCATTTTATACATTTTCCCAAGACGTATTGCCGCCTGGGTTTTCAATTGAGGATATGCCTGAATAAATCGATCCTCAGATTTCTTTATCTTGGTTTTTAATTCATTCATTATTCTGATAAACTCAAAATAATGTGCTGTAGGCAACAGCCTAGCGCCACTATTATCCCAAGGTAAAGTGTTATCGCGGAAATATCTTCTCGTTTCCGATTGTAATTTCTTTATCTCGCTAAGTTCATCCTTGGCAATAATGTTTTTTTGATATTTTCCTCCATCCATGGACTGATACTCGCTGTCTATACGGGTAGAAACATCTCTATCTAACTTTACACCTGTCCATCCCTTGATGTGTAAATTAACAAGCATTGCTTTGTTTTGAATATTCATTTTTTCCTTCTTTCTTTTTGTTTTTTTTTGATAATCCTACATCGTCTTTTCACCATCAATCAATAGGAATCACACGAGTTCTATCACAATTGATTTTTCCATCGATCTCGCCTGCTGCATCATTCGCCTGTTTCAAACTTTCTGCCAGCCAAATAGAACCGTCTTCGTTTTTTTTCGCAGTAAGATATTTGTTGCTATCTTTCCAAATTAATATCAAATACATACAAATCCCTTTCTTTCAGCATTACACAAATCAGCATTGATCCGTATTCTATATCCCGTACCATTTTTTTCGTTCAGAAGATGACATTTTGGCAATTCTACCGTCAGGAAAATATAATTGATCGTTTCCTTCAAGTTTATCCCGTTTAAATCCAAATGCTGAACAGAATTCCTTTTCCTCTTTCTCCGCTTTTTTTTGTGCCTTTGGCTCCAGTTCTGAAAATAGTCTCAAACTTCTCAACCATTTCTCTTGGCTTTCGCTAACATATCTTTTCATTACTTTCTCCTTTCTGACGCTTTTATGTTTTTCAGCCTCTTCAACGTTTCACCACCACCGCATTCATCAGTACCTTTCAAATCGCAACTTTCACATGCCTCTAGTCCTCTAAATTGAATCAACCAGCAATCACTTGTCAATTTACTCTGTTCTACTTCTACCGTGTCATATGTTTTGAGTTTTCCATTTTCTAGCCTTGCATTACTAAATTCTACCATATTTACCTTCCTTATTTGCAATAAAATCTTCTCGTTTGGTTCCATTGATAGCAAATTCAAATTCTCTCAAACTATTCAATAAGCAGATTTTTTGACTATCACAGCACTTCAGTCCCTTGTCGGGCATAAAACCCACTATCTTTTCAGCCAAATAAATCAACTCATAAAGACTATCACGGAATGATTCTCTGTCGCTTCTATCTATCATCTCTGTTTGCTCCAAATGATCATAATATTCTTTTATCACTTTCCTGATTTTCTTATCCATCAATGTCATTTCAGCATCCTCTCATGTTAGGAAATAAATATTCCTGATCTGGCGAATCGACAATAACTTTGTCTCTCAACTCTCTTTCCGAAATACCTAAATGCTTTGTAACCATTTCAACGATTTTCGCTCCACGATGTTCGAAATCGATATTATCGAATACTACACCAAATA
>JAYEKN010000262.1 GCA_034661015.1 Candidatus Cloacimonadota bacterium | reverse complement strand
AGGGGTATGGGATAAATAATCCGGATACATCTTTTATAAACAAATTATATTTATTCCAGAACCAACCGAATCCATTCAAGAAACATACGGAGATAGTTTTTATTTCTTCGGATTATGAACGATTTGAAGATTATCAACTCTCCATTTACAATGTAAGAGGGCAATTGGTAAAAAGATACAACGGAAGAGAAGACCATTTTCAGGTAAATACAAAGATCATCTGGGATGGAAAAGATAGTTATGGAAATGAAGTTTCAGCGGGAACATATTTTTACAAACTGGAATATGGTAAAAATGCGGTTGTGAGGAAGATGGTGAAGATCAGTGAATAAAATTTAGGGTTGGGTGGATATGAAATTCGTTTTCTGTAGTTACAATATTTTGGTGTAATTCGTGCAATTAGTGAATCCATGCCGTTTTCCTTTCTCCTTTCATACTTTTTTCTTTACCAAGCTCCTTAATGGTGCGAAACGAGACGAAGTTTATTAAACCACTGAGAAGGCAAATTTATTAGAGAGATTTTTGACCACCCGCAATGCTTTTATTAGAGCCATAAAATTTGACACGTTTTGAGACCCTTGATTTTTTGACCAGCACTATGAATTTTATTAATCAATTTTTTATTCTGATTTTCCCCGTCTTATCTGCTTTAACAATTCATGAATTTTCTCATGGATTGATTGCTTATAGATTGGGAGATGATACAGCCAAAAGAGCCGGAAGGCTTACCCTTAATCCGCTTAAACACCTTGACCCGATCGGAACAATAATGTTGTTTATCGCACACATCGGTTGGGCAAAACCGGTTCCGATCAATCCCTACAATTTTAAAGATATGAAACGTGATACTGCTTTGGTCTCTCTGGCCGGTCCCGCTGCAAATTTTATTACAGCAGCAGTCGTAAGCATATTTTTCAGATTGATCAATCCAACCCCTGCAATGTTTAATACAAATATTTTAGTCCAAATACTTTTCTATACGATTTTTATTAATCTGGCTTTGGGGATTTTTAATCTTATTCCATTTCCACCGTTAGATGGTTCTAAAATTCTCGGTGCTTTTCTCTCTGACGAGTATTATTATAAATTCCAACGATTTGAAAGACAAGGGATGATGATATTCCTGATAATCATTGTGGGGAGCAGATTGCTTAATCTGAATATCATCGGGGGAATTATTATGCCACCGGTTTTCTTTTTTCTTAAACTATTCACCGGATTACAATTTTAATTTGTTAAAATTCTGATGAATAGCAATGAAATTGCTTCGATAGTTTTATCGGTCTTCCCACAGATTTCAATTGTTGATTAACAAACCCATATAATGCCGCAACTTTACAAAATCAAGCTTCCCAATTTTGAGGGCCCTTTAGACCTTCTGCTTTATCTGATTCGGAAGCACAAGATTGATATTTACGATATTCCGATTTCTTTTATTTTAAAGGAATATTTGGAGCATCTCTCGCTGATGGAGGATCTAAACATAGCAATTGAAGGGGAATTTATGGAGATGGTTGCCACTCTTATTCAAATCAAACTTCGCTCTTTGCTTCCCAAAAGACAAAATGAAGAAGAGGAATTGGAAGACCCACGTGCTGAATTGGTAAAGAATCTTCTTGCCTACAAAAAAATGCGGGAATCTGCCGAAATGCTGGAAAACCTTGCGGAAGATAACAGTAAATATTTTTATCCACCGATGGATAAAATTTTCAAACAGGAAATGCAAAATAATGCTACTTCTTATGATATTGACAGGGACGAGGGAAATGTTTTTGAGCTGATAAAAGCCTTGCAAAAACATCTTTTGCTAAAACCACAGGAAATTCCCGAAAAAATTAATCTTGAAGAATTTAAGATTGAGGATAGAATTGTAAAAATTGTAGAAATCTTAAAACACCAAAAAAAAATAGTTTTTTCTGCATTAATTCAAGAAAGCAATCGGCTGGAAATAATTACTCTTTTCATGGCGGTTTTGGAATTAATCAAACGAAGTTACATCTCGGTTTATCAAAGCAACGATTTTTCTGAAATTTATATTAAAAAAAAGGGATAATCATTTTTCGGGAAAATCATGCGGCTTCAGACGATGCATTTTGTCCATTTTATCGCGAATCTGACGCCCGAAATACATCTGAAAAAGTAGATATTTTGCAAATTTTTCATGCCCGATATGCTTCTGCAGTTCTAAGTATAATTTTTTTTCCTTCTTCTGAAAAATTTCTTCGTTTCCCATTAATTCAGTTATTAACTTTTTAATTTTTTTGTCATCTTTCGGTTTTTCAAGGGCTTTTCTTAGTTTTTGAGTAATAGATTTTTGGTTATCAAAATGTGTTTCCCTGTTTTTCTCAACCTTATTTAATAAGGGTAGAACTACCGCTTCATTTTCTTCGGGAAGATCAAGCGTTTTGAGGAGCTCAAGTTTTCGGTATTGCTTGATGATCTTAAATCTGTTATCCGATTTGTCTTGCCCAAAAATCATAGTTGTTAGGAAGATCAGCAGGATAATTAATCCTAAAATATTTTTTTTCATCTTATTTCCTTTTCGATTGTATTTGTTATTTGTTAAGTTGTTTTCATTTTATCTATTTCATCTTTCAGATATTGAATTTCCTGGTCGCTAAGTTCTTCCGAGAGAGTTCTTGTTCTGATTTGATCGGGATAAATTTGATAATCGCCGTAACCGTAAAGAATTTCATTACGTGATTCTTCATCGTTATAAATCTCTTCCAGTAAGTTGTTTTCAATATTCGTAAAATTAATTTCGTTAACTTCGATCAGTTCATTTTGATAATAATCGTTTTTCGTTAGCAAATAATTTTTCGCTTCTGGTTTTATGTCGGGAGATGGGAATAAAAAATATGATAAAGAAAGGATTACCACAGCAGCCGTAGCAAGTGCCGGTTTAAGCCACATTTGGAATGAAGATAGAGGCTTCTCTGCTGTAAAATTTATTTTTTCCCGATTAATTAATTTGGAAAATTCAGGAACATTGGCGGAAGCAATATCTGTATTTACGAACTCTTCGGTTACGTTGACGGTTTTTTCCCAGACCCCATAACGTTTTTTACAAGAGCTACATTCTTGCAAATGCTTTTTTATGGCTTCTACTTCACCACCATTCAGATCATCGTTTAAATAATCCAGAATTTTTTTATCGTCAAGGCATTTCATGATTGTCCTCCAAAATCTAACAAATCATTTTGGCTTAGTTTTTCTTTAATAGTCTGCATAGCAAAAAAATAATTACTTTTTATTGTTCCAATACTCCTTTTAAGGATGGTGGCAATCTCTTTGAATTTCAGGTTATTATAATATCTCATTAAAAATACTTCTTTTTGTCTGTTTGGTAAATCGTCAATAATCAAATTCAATTTATTGAACAGTTCTTGCTCCAAGAGGGCTGATTCCGGGTTTTGTTTGGTTTCCGTTCGTAAATCTTTTGCCGTAAAATCTTTCATTTTTTTTCTTTTCCCGATAACTGCGTAAATATGGTTTAGGGCGATTCTATATAACCAGGTGGAAAATTTTGCATCTCCGCGAAATTTTCCAGCATTTTCAAATGCGAGGAACAAAATTTCCTGAGTCGCATCTTCTGCGTCTTCCTGATTTTTCAGCATTTTCAAAGCAAGATAAAAAATTTTTTTATAATTCTCTTCAAGCTTCTTTTCGAGATCATTTCTGTTCATGTGTTTTCAATTATTAGAGCAAATGTGATGAAAAGGTTTAAAATTATTTGAGTTTTGATAGAGCTCCATTTTTAGAAATTATATTTTGCGATTTTAACTAATTTTTAATTTTTTATTTAAGAGTAAATTCTAATACATTATCTAAATGTATCAAGTCAAAATAGAAATCAGGATATTGTTTCTTAAAATAACTATATTTTTTCGGATTGAATGTTTTTTCTGAGAATTTAACTTCATACGCTTTTGATTCCTGAATAATAAAATCAACTTCCTGCTTTTTTTGAGTTCTCCAAAAACGGATATCATCAACTGGATAAAAGTCATAAAAGCGTCTGAAGACAAAATTTTCCAAAAGATCACCCCTGTCGTTTCGTAATGAAATTGGCTTAAAATTTCCGAGAAAATAATTCCTCAGCCCTAAATCGTTTAAATATATCTTTGGCATTTTCCTTAGTTCTTTTTCTACATTTCTATAAAAAGGTAAAATTTTTGATATATGAAAAGACCTTTCCATTATTTTTACATAAGCATTAATCGTTTGATATTGTATTTTCAGATGTTTAGCAATGTTATTTGAATTAAATAATCCTCTTCCGGCAGATAGAATTTTCAAAATCTTAAAATACATATCAGGATATTTAAGGTTGGCTTCTAAAGCGTCTTTTTTGATGTATGAGTCGGCAATTTCCTTTAGAATTAATTTTTTTTCTGCCAGCTCTTCTTCCAGAACAACCTCCGGATAACCGCCAAATAATAAATATTCATTAAGCCATTTCTGCAATTCCGATTTATAAATTTCCGGTATGGAACCCGAATTAATAAAGGAAGCAATTTCACCTCTACCTTTAAATATTAAGAATTCTTCAAAACTTAAAGTTGGTAGTATGAAAATACGCTTTCGTCCGGCTAAACTGTCCTTAAATTTTTCATTGATATAAAAAGCAGATGAACCGCTTACAACAAATTTTATTGAATCTTGACTTAAATCATAATGGTATTTAAGAAAATTAGTTGGATTGCGCAAATATTGTATTTCATCCAAAAACAGAACAACTTTTCTTTTATTATTAAATGGTGGGATTATTTGAAATAAATTTCGTGGATGCTCATCTAATAATTTCAATATTTCAGGATTTTCAAGTGAAATAAAAAATGTGCGTTTTTCTTCCTTTTCTAATTTGGAGTGCATCTGTTGCATCAAAGTTGTCTTACCTGTTTGGCGAGCACCGACAAGTAAAGTTATCTGCTTTTTGGGAAGGTGTTTCCATAATTTATTGAATAATGTTCTGTGTTTCATATTGATAAATTATCCCAAAATTTCACTTTGTCAATCATAAAATATCCCCAATAGCACATTTTATAATCATATATTATCCTTATTTTGCTATTTATCAATTTTATTTTTCACAGATTTTTTGATAAGCATTTTTTCCATTCTTAATTGATTTTCATTTTAAAATTATTTTTTCTCTTCCCAATATTCACCTTTAGTGAATCCGATTTTTTTTCATATCATTTTGTTCTTTTCTATTTATAGCATTTTATTATCCTCTCCCTATCCTCATTATCTTTATCACCTTTGTAATAAATCTCAATGAATTCTATTTTGTCCTCTTTTTCATAATAGGCATAAATTATTCTTATGCCACTTCTGGAACCGGTTCCTTTTAATGATCTACATGCAAATTTTCTTGCTTTGTAAATTTGGGGATAATCAATCCCAAGATTACATATTTGAAAAACTCCTTTATTATCAATTTTTAGTTTGTGGGATATGTTTAACTGTTTTTCAATAAATATTTTCAAATCATCTTTAAGGGTTCGGAATCTTTTATTAAGTTTCTTAAAATCTTTCTCAAACTCCGGAAGTTGTTTGATATTATTAAATATTTTTTTCAGAATAAAACCTCACGGAATAAGGAGGGGTGCGGTAGAAAACTGCTTCATAATCAATTTTTTGCTTTTCTTCGGTTGTTAACCAGGGAACATCATGATGGGAATATTCGCTTATTTGAGCTGCATTCATATCGGAAAGCCTTTCTAATACATCATCTATTTCTGCAGTTTCATTTGCTTTGAATTTAGGCAAATCGGGCTTTCTTAAAGGAAGATATTTGGTTTGGGGATATTGAAAATATTTATCCTTAATTTTCACCAGGTCCTTTCCTTCCATCTCTTTTACAATTTTTGCAAATTCTATTGGTGTGGGTCCATATCGATTTTTGATATAAGTTGCACCAATTAATTGCTCCTCATATTTTTCATAGAAATTAAAATCAATAAAATAAAGGAGTTTGTACAGGACAGTTTCTCCAATATTTGGTTTTGAGCCAACTTTGTTTAAGATGTAAAGTAAGACTTCCTTAAATTTTTCTACATTTTTTTGGGGTACACTTATTCGTATTTCTCTTTTTTTCTTTGGAGTAATTTTCTTCCCTTTCTCCAGAACGACTTTTATATCTTCTTCCAAGCTAAGAAGTGCATCGGTTGAAATATTAAACAGCTTGGCAATTTTTGCAGTTTCTTCAGCAGTTAACTTTCTTGCACCATTTTCTGTTTGAGAAATTGAAACTCTTTTCATTTCTAACATTTGTGAGAACTTTTCTTGGGAAAGTCCTGCTGCATTTCTTAATTTTTTTATCCTTTTTCCTAAACTTTTATAAAAATTTTTCATTTTTTCTCCGATTCACAATTTAGGATTGTAATAATATTTGTCAAGCAATTGTTAGATTTTATTGCAAGTACTTTCAGTTCCTCACCAATAATGTCCAAGTTTTTTATCAATTTTTCTGATTTTTATATTTTCCTCTTTCTAAAAAGTTAAAATCACTTTCAATTTTTTACGAAAATGCACAAAATATGATTGATTATGGTTCGGTCCGCCAGCAGAAAATCAAAACTTTCTTGACAGTAAAATCCCAAATCAAAAAAAAGATAAATAATTAATTAATTTTGAGGTTATAATGTGTTTAGCAGTTCCATATAGAGTTGTATCCATAAAAGGAAATAAAGCAAAAGCCGATGTTTACGGCGTGGTAAAGGAAATTGACGTAAGGATTTTGCAGAATTTGAAAGAGGATGATTTTGTGCTCGTGCATGCCGGATTCGCCATCCAAAAGGTAAATCAGGAAGAGGCTCACGAAACATTGCGACTTCTGGAAAAATTATCAGAAGCAACTCCTGAGTTTAAGCGAAGATAGGTATTTTACAAACCGGATAAAATTTTTCGCAAAATCTATATGCTTCTGTATTTTTATCTTATTTGCAGTTTGGTGCTACTGCTTTCATTGGCAGTAAATTTACAAAAAACACTCAAGGCTTTAAAAATTGCAGGCAAAAAATTGTTAGCCATCATTCCATCTCTGATGGTGATGGTTATTCTTGTTTCAATAATTTTGTACATTATTCCGGACACAATGATACGAGATTTGTTGGGATCAGAAAATAAGTATTTTGGTCTGATAATCGCCAGTATGCTCGGGTCTATTACATTGATGCCCGGCTTCGTTGCCTTTCCTCTCGCCGGAATTTTACTTTCACAAGGTGTCCCTTACATGATTCTTTCCTCGTTTACCACCACGATGATGATGGTCGGCATACTCACCTTTCCCCTTGAGCAAAAATATTTCGGCACTAAAGTTACTATCATCCGCAATTCATTAGCATTTCTAATTGCAATAGCTGTTGCTTTGATTACTGGAATTTGTTTTGGGGAATTGTTTTGAAGAAGAGAAAATTGATTTTTGGGATCGCTCTCATCATAATCTATTTTGGATTTCTGCTGATTTCTATGCGATTGAATTTCTATGCCGGAATCAAAATCGGGGAAAACTCTTTAAACTTTTTCAAAGGCATAATTCCTCTGTTCCCCGGAGTTTTCATTCTGATTGGTCTTTTTGAAGTCTGGGTAAAAAGAGAGACGGTAGAAAAACATTTCGGTAAAAATAGTGGATTCAGAGGATATTTTTGGGGAATAATTCTCGCAAGCACTACGGTCGGTGGAATTTTTATTGCCTTCCCGATTGCGTATTCTTTGCACAATAAAGGTGCAAAATTATCCGTCATCTTTACATACATCGGTGCTTCTGCAACTTGCCGAATCCCGATGACAATGTTCGAAGCTTCTTTTTTGGGCATAAAATTTACTCTGATAAGATTGTGCGTTTCTTTGCCGCTAATCATCATTACCTCCATTTTTCTTGGGAATTATCTTGAAAAAAATAAATTTCAGATTCAAAAAGGAGCGTAAGTTTTTTCCGTTTCGTCTTTCGAAAATGAAAATATTCTAGTATGAAAAACCAATTTAAAAATAATCCGAATCTTATTCCGTTATTGAAATCAATTGATTTTGAATTAGATATGTTGCTCAATTACAAAAAAAGTGTAAATAAAAAACTGTCTAAGAGTAACAAATCTTGCCTGAATATTATGGAAATTTGCGGAACTCATACTGTTTCGATCCTGAAACATGGATTTAGACAATATTTTGAAAATCGTATTAATTTTCTTAGTGGTCCGGGCTGTCCGGTTTGTGTTACTTCACAAAATGATATTGACAAAGTGATAAATCTGGCACAGAAGGATGTTGAAATTGCCACATTCGGTGATCTGGTAAAAGTTCCCGGTACAGAATCGAGTTTGGAGAAGGAGGTGGCAAAAGGAGCCCGAGTTCACGTGCTTTACAATCCACTCGATTGTATTGAACTGGCAAAAAGCACAACTAAAGAAATTGTTTTTATCGCAGTTGGTTTTGAAACCACTATTCCGGTTATTGCCAGTTTGGTGCTGGATACGAAGGAAAAGGGAATTAATAATATCAGCATTCTCTCACTTGTCAAAACTTTACCAAACACCTTAAAATTTCTCTTAGAAAATCTTGATTTGAATTTAGATGGTTTTATCTGCCCCGGACATGTCAGTGTGATTATCGGAGAGCAACCTTACAATATTCTTGCAGATAAATATGCTATTCCCTCTGTGATCGCCGGCTTCGAACCGGTTGATCTCGCATTGGGGATTGAGTCGTTAGTCTCGCAAATCAGAAGCGGAAAGGCTATTGTTGATAACCGTTACACACGCATGGTCAATAAGGAAGGTAGTCCGGCGTCTCTGGAATTGATAGATTCCGTCTTCTCCCAAGCAGATGTGTCGTGGAGAGGGTTTGGCGAAATTCCCAATAGCGGATTGAAATTGAAAAAAATGTTTGAAAATTTTGATGTGGAAAAAAAGTTTGACCTAACTGTAAAAAACTCGAAAAAACCAAAAGATTGCATTTGCGGTGAGATAATTACGGGAAACAAAAATCCCAGAGATTGCAAATTGTTTGGAGAAGTTTGCACACCAGACAACCCGATCGGTCCGTGCATGGTTTCCTTTGAAGGTGCCTGTTCTGC
>JAYEKN010000261.1 GCA_034661015.1 Candidatus Cloacimonadota bacterium | reverse complement strand
ATTTCTGCAACCAGTGGTTGCAGTTTTGTAATATTCTTATATTCAGTATAAAAAGTTCTCATTAACCACAAATTTCTGGCAGAAAATCCTCTGATTCCAGGGAATTCATTCTGTAAGTCTTTTGCCAAAGTTTCTACAATTGCTTTTCCCCAATTATTTTCTTTCTGGCGTGTAATAATCATTTTACCAATATCTTGATAAAGATTAATTAATTCTTGATTCACTTTTTTTAGAGCATCATACTGAGCAATTCTGATTCGTTCTTTAATTGTTATCAGAAAATCATTATAACTCTGACTCTTTGAAACATCTTTCATTACCTATCCTTTTAGTTAAATCTTTAATTTATCTCAATTACGATTTTTATAAACCTAACCAAGTTATACATGTTTTTTTGTCAAGAATGCAATGTTTGTTTTCTAAATGTGCCTAATGTATGGCAGATGCCACGTCTCTTCCTGCCTTTCTTCTTGCTTGTGGAGCACAATGTTAGCAGTCGTTTTCTCTTATTATTTCAAAATATTCTCAATTCTTAAAATACCATTGATAAAAATTATCTGTTAATTACAAATCGAGGAATTTCAGCAGGAAGTCTTGAAAGCAATTCATAATTAATAAAATTTGTTAACTCAGAAAATGAAGCGACTGAAATTCTATTCTTTCCCTGTCTTCCAATCAGAACAACTTCATCTCCCTTCTTTACATCTGGTATTGATGAAATATCTACAATGAACATATTCATATTTATCATTCCAATAACCGGAGCTTTTCTGCCGCCTATCAGAACAAAACCGATATTACTTAGACTTCTGCGATATCCGTGAAAATATCCAACCGGAATAATTGCAATACGGGTAGTTTTTGTTGTTAGAAATGAATTGCCGTAGCTAATGAACTTAGCAGGCTTAACTGTCTTGATGCTCATAATTTTGGTCTTCCATTGCAGGACTTGCTTTAAAGGATCTTGAAATATTTTTGTTTCTCCATCGAATAATTTATACATTTTTGTTTCACTACTTGGCCAAAATCCATATTGTGCTATACCTATCCGAACTAAATCCATTTGAGTATTCTTATAGATGAGTGTTGAAGCTGAAGAAGCAGTGTGATTATATTTTGCGTACAAATTTTTATCATTTAAATATTTAGAAATTTTGTTAAATTTACTGAATTGTTCGTGAACTCTCACATAATTTGCAATACTTTCTGCTCCGGCATAATGTGTGCAAAAACCTTCTAAAAAAAGAAATTCTCTGTTTCTTCGAATCAATTCGATAGTTTCATCAAGTTCGTCATTATCAATGCCGGTTCTATTCATACCTGTTTCTAATTCAAGATGAATTTTAGCTTTTTTATTCAATAACTTAGAAACTCGGATACTATTTTCAAGTCTGTCCAAATCAAAAACAAAAAAGGAAATATCGTTTTCAATAACCCATTTTAATTCTTCATTATCAATCATTCCCATTATCATTAATTCACTTTTTGGAGATAGAACAGAGCTAGCAATCTCAGCTTCATACACATCTGAAACAGCAAAATAATCAATTCCACAAGCTTCTGCCAAAGGTACAAAATCCATTATTCCGTGTCCATAAGCATTTCCTTTGATCACAGAAACGAATTTGACCGATTTTCCGATTTCTCTCTTTAAATATCGGATGTTCTTTTTCAAAGCTTTAAAATCTAATTCTATATATGATGAATGAACCACTATTTTCTCCTACATATTTCTTTAATAATTTCAACAAAAATATTGATTCCGTCTGATATAATTTCATCAGGAAAATCATAATCAGAATTGTGAAGCTGAGGGTGATTTTTACCGGATCCCAAACCGAAAAATGCTCCTTTGATTTTTTGAGTAAAATAAGAAAAATCTTCTGTCCAGGTAAAAGGTTGTTCAATGAATTTTATCTTGTTACGAATATTCTTGGCAGACTTTTTGACAATATCCACGCACTCATCATCATTGACGATCTCAGGGAAATATTCAACCCATTCTATTTCATAATCCAAATTTTGTTTTTCTGCTTTTTCTTTTACAAGAGATATTGCTTTATTTTGCATAATTTTCAATGTATTTTTTGTGTTAGAACGGAAAGTCGCCATTATTACGGCTTTTCCGGCAGAAGTTCCAAAAGCTATTTCACCGAGCTTTGCGTAAATTATTGTAATCATTGCAGAATCTTGAATGTTTTTGGAAAGGTTATCAAGTTCATTGATTATTTTAGTCATTGCCAGTGCGGGATTATTCCCGTTTTCCGGATGCCCGGCGTGGGAAGTTTCACCTTTCAATTTGATAATCATTCCTATTGATGTTGATGTAAAAATTCCCTTTCTCAGGATAATTGTTCCTTTAGTAAAACCCGGGAGATTATGAAGGGCAAAAATGTAGTCTGGTTTTAAGAATTTGAATTTCGTATCTTCCACAATTCGTTTTGCACCTTTGGCAGTTTCTTCCGCAGGTTGAAATAAAAGGATAATTTTTCCTTTGAAATTTTCTCGTTTTATTCTCTCAGCCAAACCAATAAGAATCGTCATGTGTCCATCGTGACCGCATTTGTGAGAAATTCCGGTATTCCCGCTTTTATAAGAAAAATTATTTGATTCAATGATAGGTAAAGCATCGAGTTCCGCACGGAACATTATCGTTGCTCCATGTTGCCCTGAATCGAAAATTGCAGCAGTTCCAAACCCACCAATTTCAGTGATGATTTCGTCCGGAGAGAGTTTTTTCAATATCTCAATAATATATTCGGATGTATTTTTTTCTTTTCCTGAAAGCTCCGGATTTTTATGTAATTTCTTTCGAATATCTATGAGTTTAATTTTCTCCCCTTTGTTCATAAATCACATGTCTTCCAATGCTTTCTCAATTGCAGATAATAAAAATTTTCCTTCAATTTCAGAAAGAATCAAAGGAGGAAGAAATCTAACAGTGTTATTCGTTGATAATGATGATTTAACTCTATATTTAACAAGTAAATCCTGGAATTTGTTTACATCATCTGCTGAAGGTAAATCAAAACCGATCATCATTCCCATACCGTGCGGATTTGAAAAAATATCAAATTTTTTGTCAATTTTGTCTAATCCATCAAAAATCTGCTTAGACCTTTCTACAACATTTTTTGTTATATTCAATTCCCGCATTTGTCTCGTTGCTATCAGAGCAGCAACCATAGCCATTGGATTTCCTCCGAATGTTGAACCATCATATCCGCCTTTCATTGCATCGGATATTTTATCGTTTGAAACTACAGCAGTAACAGGATATCCGCCACCGAATGATTTTCCAATTACCATAATATCAGGAATAACATTATAAGTGTGACTTGCGAACCATTCTCCTTCTTTTTTTGCTACACGACCAAAACCGCTTTGCACCTCATCACAAATCATTACTCCATTATATTTATCGCATATTTTTCTTATCCTGCTTACAAATCTCTTGTCGAGAGGTTTAATACCGGCTTCTTCTCCTTGTACCAGTTCTAAAATAATTGATCTTGCTTTATTTTCTTTAAACAAATCTTCTATTTCATCAATCTCTCCCGGTTTAACAAAATGAACCCAATCTTCATTCTCCAATCCAAAAGGTTTTCTATACTTTAAATTGTAAGTTACAGCTAAAGCACCATGAGTTCTACCGTGAAAGCCATTTTCTAATGCAATGACACCACGATGATTAGTGAAGGCTTTTGCAATCTTGATTGATTTATCTACAGCTTCACCACCACTATTTTGCCAATAAAAATTCGTAAGTCCTTCTGGCATCATTCCCGTGATGCTTTTCAGAAATCGAGATCTGGGGATGTGCACTCTATCTTCTTTCATAGAAATTAATTGAGATGCCTGATTATATAATCCTTTGGCAATTTCTTCATTATTCATACCAAGATTTGTGGCACTATAGTTACTATCCACATCTAAATATGTTTTTCCTTGATTACTTACAATCCACGCACCTTCTCCACGAACAGGAATAATATCTTTTTCAAGGTGAGATAAAGGAATTTTAAATTTCTCATGAAGTTCAATTGCTTCTTGTGTTGAAATTTCCGAATCCTGAAACATTAATATTATTCTTTGCAGTTGATCATAGTTGATATTCTCTAATATTAAATCACAAATCGAATTAGCTTTTTCCTCTTCTATTTGTGCTCGTTTATTCTTAACATTGAATAACTTATTATTACAGATATTTTCTGCTTTTTCTTCTCCTATGACCATTTTTAATACTTCTTCGATTCTTTCAATCGAAACATTTATTCTTTCCGGATGTTCATTAACATCATTAATAAATGTTTTACATAATTCATTTTTTGAAAACATTTTTTTCTCCTAGTTTTATTAATTATTAATTTTGGTTATCATCTCTCAACTTCTTCAACTTCTCGATACCATTTCATTTTATCACCAATTTTAGAACGCATTTTCCATTTCAAAGTTTTAGGTTTCTCTTCTATTAGACGAGATAAAATATCTAGTTTTTCTTTTACTTTATCGGCGTCATTTTTAGCAAGGTGTTCATTAGCAAATTTTCTTGTCTTTTCGATGTTGGAAGTTGCTGTCTTCCACCAGCCCCAATCTCCGGAACATAATTTTGCTAAATAATGTCCGTCTATCTCATCAGTATTATTGTCTGTTTTGGAAATTGGAAACTGGCTGAGAAGAACCACCGTATCTACTAAATCCTTCTTGTTAATTTCGACAATTTGAAGCTTCCCTAAAAGTAGATCAATCAAACTTACTGTTGGATAATCGATTTTTAATCTTTTCTTAAGATCAATTTCATGACAAAATCTCAATTTATTAATGAAAATATCTGAATGAATGTTTTCATCAGGATGATAGAAAATTCTTCTTTTATCACCAAACAGTCTTAAAATATTTTGATTTTCTGTCCAGCCGAGTCCAAAGAAAAGATCCTGAACTTTTATAATCTCTTTTGAATAAGTAATAAAATCAATATCAGCGAGATAGTGTTGATTTTCATACTCTATATATTTATAATCAGGGCATTTTATTCGGAAAGCAAGTGAGCCGACAACTCGTATTGTGACATCAAATTCTTTTGCTTTTTCCATAATTTCATTGAGGACTTTCAGAAAAGCGGATTCTTGCTTTCTTAAAGATTTTTCATTGATTTCAATTCCGTCAGGAATACAGGGAATATCTTTGGCAATCACCATTAACCTTCTACTTTCCAATGATTTATTATTTTCTTATCTTTTATCTCGATAATGTAACCACGCAAAATTCCTTCGCCATATTCAGAGCCCGGATTCACAACTGGAGTATTTCCGATTTTATCATGACCGTAAGATTCGTGAATATGACCGTGAAGCCCAATTAATGGCTGATATTTTTCAATAGCTTCTGTAACAGCTTTGCTTCCTACGTGCACAAAATTTACCTGTCCGGCAACAGTTACCGGTTTTTTATTTGCATCGAGTTCCGGAGCAAGATCGAGCATGGTTCCATAAGGTGGAGCGTGAAAATTGAAAATTGATTGAGATGGATCATCTAGTTTTTTAATAAGTTTCTTAAGCCGTTTTTTCATTCCTTTCTCATTATCTTCTCTTGGTGTGTCCCACGGAGTTGGATTTACATAATCGAGACTTATAGTAGGAATTCCCAGAATATCAATTACATCATCCAGACACCAAATTACTCCTTTATCTCCAAAGGATTTTATAACTTCATCGATTTCATGATCATCATCATTTCCGGGCATAGCAACTACATCAACTTTGGAAAGATCGATTTTAGCGATGAGCATTTCCATCCAATAATAAATTCTATCTTTTATCATTTGCATCATCAGTTTTTCAACTTGTTCAGGATTATTCTGAAGTTCTTTTATTCTATCAGAATTACAACGTAACGTATAAGCTCCTGCATCCTGAATTCGCTTTTCCATTTCATCTGCTTCTTTTCCTGATTCTAATGTCCAATTTCTCCCAAAATAATAGGCATTGTATTTCCCATTTCCTTTTTCAATTAAGGGAACAAGTGATTTTCCAGTTAGATCACCACATAAAAGAAGCGCATCAACTCCATAAAGCTCGGGGATCCGCAACCATTTCCTCCAAACACTATTTGCGCCGTGAACATCAACTGAAAAGAATAATTTTGCCAAAAATAAACTCCTCTATTCAGGTGGAATTTGTGAATATATTTTACTTACATCCACACCATCTTTTTTGTTCTTATTTTGCTGAACTAAATAAACGACCATTCCAATCAACATCACGCCAATTAAGGTTAGCATTATAACCGGTGAGAAATTTCTGATAGACAGATAGATAAAAAACCAGCCAACAATAAATGTAAATGCACCTAATATACTCATAACCGGAATTTTGAAGATTTCCCATTTTACCGGTGAACGATTATAAATCTCCGGTTTATGATATGGAAGCAACATTGCGCTTAAGCCATAAGGCCAGAAAATAAAAAAAGTGGTAAGTGTTAATATCGAAAGAATCACATTTACAGAAAGCAGCATTATCAAAACGCCGAGAAAACAAAAAACTGCGTTCAGATGGACTGCATTTGTAGGAGAACCGGTTTTTCTGTTTACCTTTGCAAGTGATTTCGGAAATGATTTATCCATTGCCAAAGCAAAAGCTAATCTGGAATTTGCCAGGAATCCTGGTAGAATGGAATTTGCAAACCATAATGCTATGGAAACCGCAACGATCAAACCGAACCAGACATTTTTGGCAATCGACATAAAATAAAATGGGATCGATGGTTTTACCGCTTCTCCCATTATTTCTTTGACAATTTCAGGATGATTATCAAAAAGAAAATCATAAGAACCGATAAAAGTTCCGAAAGCTTTGTAAACAGCAACTACAATTATCACATAAAACAATCCCACAAAAATAGTTCCCACCATAAAACCTTTTATCATACTGGTTTTGGGAGTTTTTATTTCTCCACCAGCATAATTAATAATGGTTATACTGGAATATGCCCAGATTACTACGATAAGAGAACTGATGGTTGTTCCCCAGTTAAAGTTATGAACTTTCCAACCCAATTCAGCAGCTTTTTGTTGAATGGCTTCAAAAGCTCCCGCTCCCCAGGTTTGATTAAAAGCAGAAGAAACACTATCGATTCCACCAGAAAGGAAAAACCAAAAAATTGCGATTACTGTCCCAACTAAAGGTATGAAGAAAGCGATTCGCATTATGTTCTTTACTTTCCTGATTCCGTTATAAGCAATATACCAGAACAAAACAACCCAGATAATTCCTCCGATAAGCTGTCCTGCCGGTGTTTGCATAATTTTTCCGATATTAGCCAGCCAGCCGATTCCGCTACTCAAAGCAGCAGTTGAAAAACCGGAACCAATCAGACCGACAACCAGATATCCCAAAACTCCGCTGGAAATTCCATATCCAATAAATAATAGCCAGGAACTTATGAAACCCATTGTTGGACCTAAAACTCTACTAATTGCAATATACAAGCCACCTGAACGCGGCATTGTGGCGGAAGTAATCGCAACCAATAACATCACCGGTAAAAATATAAAAAGACCGATCAGGAAAGCCAATGGTAAACTTGCTCCCGGGAAATCTGCAGCTGTTGATACAGAATAGAACATAACACCTGAGGCAGCCGGTCCGGCTACAACAAAAATAAATACATCAAACCAGGATAATTCTCTAACAAGCCCTGAAGCTCGTCTGGTAAAGATTACACCTTCTTTCATAATGATTCTCCTTGTATAGTATGTTATATGAAATTGAAAAGGAACAATGATTACTTACGGATTTGTTCTTGTGTAATATTTTCCAATTCTATTTCAGGATAAAAATTTAAAAATTTTTGAAAATGCAAACAGTAAGTTTTAATCGTCATTTCGCTGTAATGCTTTAATTTTAAAGCCTGTAAATACTCTTCTTGAAATCTAATATGATTCTTTTTCATTTTATATTAGCTTGCTGTTTTTTACATCCCCTCATATTTATGTCAAATTAATCAAAAAATAAATTTCTTTTTCTACTGACCTGCTGACACGCTGACCTGCTGAAATGCTGACATTCCTTTATATCATCCTCATTTCAATTTTTACCGATAATTATGAAAGGACTTATTTAATCAAACTATTTCTGTTTTTGTGTTTCTTTGGTGTATAATGTTGGGGCGACGCCACGCTCTTTTTGCGTGTGTCGCTTTGTTAGCAGAATTTTCACTAATCTTCTGATGCAAGATTTAAAGCTTTTCTGTATAAAGATTTTCCAATTCTTATATCATTTTGTATTAAAATATCCAACAGAGGTTTAATTTTATCGATTAGCTTTTTCTCTTTTGCTTGCAATAATCCACCAATTGTGCCGATTGGAAATAAGCCATTGAAAAATGCAATTCTTCGTCCTTTTAAGTCATCAATTAAAATATCAGGAATGTGTCTTTCTAAAGCCAATGCAATTGCTTCTGATTCACCTAAATCTATCTCATTTGATAACATTTTTACTAAATCGATATTTTTTACTGCAGATACTTTATTCAGTAAAAATTCTTTCAATTCTTTGGAATAAGGCTTATCAGAAACAGTTAATTCTTTGAAAACTGCTGATGGAACAAATACTTCACCGAATATTTGCTCAATTAATTCTAATTTACCGATAATCGCAAAACTAAGCAAAGGCGATGAATCAGCTACGATTATCATTTTTAAATCTCAATAATTCTTTTTCAAGTTCTTCGGGTTCATAATCAATTATTGGAATTTTAAATTTCCCAAGTTGATGTATAAAAGAAAACTTATCCATATTTGCTAATTCTGCGGCTTTTCCGAGTGATAATTTATGCATTTTAAAGAATTGGAGAGCTGCAAATAATCGAATATTGTCGGTAAATTCACTAATATTTTCGTTTAGTGAAAATATTAACTGTTCAGGAATAGAAAAACTGACCTGTTTCATATTCATAATAAACTCCTTAATTTTTTATTGAAGAGATTTTTTTATTTAAACTAAAATAGTCAAATTTTACTTAAAAAAATAAATTGACTTTTCAAACATCTTATTTTTCTTTTTGTTTTAAAGCTAATACGAATTTCCGCTAATGTTTG
>JAYEKN010000260.1 GCA_034661015.1 Candidatus Cloacimonadota bacterium | reverse complement strand
GAATAAACGAGAGCATTCCCCTTTTTCCCCACATTTTCGATAACTCCGCAGCGAGATAAAGTGTAGGTAATTTTACGAGCGAGATTTATTGAAATTCTATAAAATTCTGCCACCTCTTTTGTCAGAAATTTCACATTTTTTTCAAACGGGATGAATTGAAGATAATCGTCAAGATTCAGAAACTGTTCGCTTTTCAAAACCTCAATTAATCTTCTATCCAAAATACTAACGCCTTTCCGCCTCCAACTACCTTTTCCATCATTGCAACGAATTTCTTCTTCGCTGGTAAAAAGGACTTCAAGAGAAAAATTATGATTTTTTAACAAGTGAGGAATATAAACAAGTTCATGAAAAATATCCTGTATCTTACAATGTTTGGGAGATTTTCTTTTTCTAATTTGATTTCCTTTGGTGGAAAGATAAACAATCTGTTTTTCCAAAGGCAGAGGGTAAATCATTCTTACTTTATGTTTAAAACAAAGTTGTTGCAATTTTTTCTTAATTGAGGAAAAATTTCCGGTTTGTATCTCTATCAGATAATTCTCACGAACAATATCAATGATAAAATTATCAATTTCAAACTCAAATTTATCTCCGGGTAACTGATACCAATTTTTCAGATCTGCATGAAGTCTGCTTTCATTTTGCAGTCCAATGGATTTTCTCATTTTTGTTTGGAATAAATTAATTCCATATTTTTATCGGAATAACACCTGTAGAATTTTCCATCCTTGATAAAAAGTGCCTGATCCTCTATTCCGGCTTCTCCCATCGGGATGTCCACTCCAAAAAGAAGTCCGTTGAATAGCGGTTCAATTTCATTTACATGCGTATGTCCCACAATTATCGAACGAGCCTGATAATGTTTCAGGATTTCCTGCAATTTTGCTTTTGTAATCTTAGGATATTTACTGCGTTCGTAAAAATATCCTCTGTACCAAATTGGTCCCCAACTTCCAGCAAGGAATTGCTCAAGATCAGTAAAGCCGCCCTCTTTATTTAGATAATTGCGAAATGATTTATTTATTTCCTCTAATGAGAGATTCAGCCTAAACAAAATCGGTGAAATTCCCGCATGTGTAAAAAGAAGATTATCCATTTTTATAATCACGTTTTTGCTTCTTAGCCATTTTCCAAGTTCCGAATTTTTCGCAAACAGTTCGGAATAATTGTATCCCAATGAATCACACAGGAGATTATATTTTGGGGCTACATATCGCAGATCGTTTTTCAGCACCATTTCTTCGTGATTCCCAATGATAAAGTGCACTTTTCCACCTGCTTTTTGGGACTGAAGAGACAGTTTGTAGATCAACCAAAGAATTTCGGTAACCTTATCGCCTCTATCAAAAATATCACCACAAAATACAAGATGCCCGTTTCCCCATTGCCAATTCAAATTTTCATCAACAATATTATTGTATTCGAGTAAACCGAGCAATCGTTCATATTCTCCGTGCATATCTCCAAGTGCGAAGATCTGCGGAATGTTTGTGTAAATAAATTTTTCCGACTTATGCGTTTGGCAAATTGTGTATTCTTGTCCGGTTTCATCAGGACCAAACGCCGGAAAAGTAAAGGTGCTATTAAAATCCGAAAAAACTTTACTCACTACTTCACTTTCTGACAAAATCGTGTCTTGAACGAGATAAAATACGTTTATTTTTGAATCGTTTTCCCAAACAATATGCGGACCATCGTAAATCACATGGGATTTTCCGAAAAGAGAAAATGGAATAA
>JAYEKN010000259.1 GCA_034661015.1 Candidatus Cloacimonadota bacterium | reverse complement strand
CATTTGAGGCTTTAACTAAATAGTGTCCATCCGTAAAGGAAAATCTTGAGTTAAGTTCCGTTTTTTTGAAATTGACTTAAGTTTTTCCAACTCACAAATATAACGCTAATTAACTTAATGTATAATTCTTTCAATTCGTCACGGAATGGTCCGTGACGTCTCGAAAAGGCTCCTTTACGGACAGGCTCTAAATAGTGTGTATTGGCAAAGGGAAATTTTGGCTTAACCATCCGAGCAAGCCATAATGAGTCTGAAGTCAGAGATTTGTAAATAGAAGGTAGAATAATTTTTTAATGAGAAAATGAAAAAAATATTGGAGAAAACAAAATGATGAATGAAATGTTAAAAAGTATGTTCAAGCATAAAGGGTTGTGGCAAAAACTCAACTTATTATTGATTTTTGGAGTGTTGCTTAATTTATTTATTGTGAACAATATATCAGCTGTTGGTGAAACAGATTTTTACAAATATCAAAAATCAGAAAGAACTGTATCTCCCAGAACAGGTGAAGATTGCACTCTGGAGATCACGAATGTAACCTTGAATTCTAGGAGCAGTTATAGCTTTGATATATATATCACCCGTAATGATCCTCCTTGGTCAAGTAATACAGCTCTTGGAAGTCTGTATGGTTTCTTAAATTCTACACTTGTATTTAATATTCCAAACGAAGCTTTCTCAAATCCTCAATCAAGCAATTTGGGTGAATGCATATCTGAAACCATACCACAAATTTTGGGTAATACTCTCCTGCAGATTGAATTGATTTCAAGCGGAATAGCTGTGCAAACTACTTCAACAAGATTGCTTACTATAACGATGGAAATTGATAGTGCATCGGTTGGTTTAGGCTGGAGTGCTGCTAATACTGTGATTTACATGTCGGATAATTTATCATCAGCCACTCTTGAATTATTGGGATCTGACCCACCTCATTCTATCTTAATTGCCGATTTTTCTGCTTCAGATACAACCGGATTGGCACCTTTGTCTGTAAATTTTATTGACGAATCTAATGGCAATATAGATATATGGGAATGGGATTTCCAGAATGATGGAGAAATAGATTCTTACGAGCAAAATCCCTCATACACTTATTCCAATAATGGGAGTTATTCTGTTTCACTAACAATTACTGATGAAAATGATTCAACGGTTACTAAAGAAAAAAATAATTTCATCACCGTTTATAGTAATGTATTTCCAGCCCCTCCTGCTAATATAACGATTCAACTTAACGGATTAGACGCAACAATTAACTGGGCTAGTGTAGATACAACTATTTATGGCAATCCGATAAGTGTAGATGGATATGTTATCTATTCCAGCAATTTACCGGATTCGGCCTTTACCATTCTAACTTCCACAGCAGATACCTTTTATGTAGATACAAACGTAAGCTCAAGTAAGATATTTTATAAAATAACTGCTTATGTGGGAGAGTTGTCGGATTTTCAAAAAATCATTTCAGAACATCCTGATTTGAAGATGGGTGATGTAGAGAGGTTGCCGGATAGAAGATAATGAGAAAAAAGTCGGAAGAAACAGCCTTTAATATTTCTGGTTGAATTTTTTTTCTGATCGTAGTATGAAATCCAGTTTGCTTTTTTTTGCCTGATTTAAAATAATGCCATTCGTGCAAATTAGTTGCTAAGTTTTTTGTAATACTGAGAAGGTTTAATAAAGCATCACCAATTTTTATGAATGAAAAATTTATTTTCCTCTCAACATAAAGTAAATAA
>JAYEKN010000258.1:4859-9274 GCA_034661015.1 Candidatus Cloacimonadota bacterium | reverse complement strand
ATGATGTTACTCTGGAATGGGATGCTCCGACTGATTTTAGCGATGAATCTTTACCTTCTGTTCTAAAAGACGGTAATAAAAATCTCCGAAGCAATAAACAAAAACCCTCCGAAACAAATCGAAGTTTGGAAGGATATAATATTTATCGCAATAATAACCTTGTTTATGAAATAAATGATCCGGGTGTTACGGAATATGCCGACGAAAGTATTTTCCCGGGAGAGCATTCATATTTTGTTACAGCTTTTTACTCTGAAGGTGATGAATCCTTTTCCTCAAACATCGAAGAAATCTGGATTACACTTGCTGCTCCCACCAATCTTACCGGTTCATCCCAGTTCCCTGATATTGTTCTCGAATGGGAAGTTCCCGCACCCACAAGAAGCCTTACCGGATATAGAATTTATCGGGATAATGAATTTGCCGGAGAAGTAACAGAACTGAATTTTACAGACCAAGATGTTCCAACCGGAACTTATATTTACACTGTAACCGCCCTTTACGGAACTTACGAATCTGCATTTTCAAATGAGGTAGAAATTATTCACTCCAACGCTACAAATCCGGAAATTCCTTTAGAAACCATAATCTTAAACAATTTCCCCAATCCCTTCAATCCTCAAAATTACAATACCAAAATCAGTTTTGGTTTGGCAACTCAGTCAATGGTTGAAATTTCAATTTATAACATCAAAGGCGAAAAGGTTAAGGAACTGGCTAATAAACAATTTGACCCGGGTTATCATGCCTTAGCGTGGAATGGTAGAGACGAACGGAATAATTTGCTCCCCAGTGGTGTGTATTTTTACAAAATGTCTGCAGGTAATTATTCCGAAATCAAAAAAATGATGCTTTTACGGTAGTAGTTTCTTGAATTATAAATCTCTTTCAGCGAATAAAATATTTTCATATTTTTTACTGGGTTAACGATGCAACCCCAGTCAAATTCATTAAAAATCCTTTTCGTGTTTTTCCGTGTATTTCGTAGTAAGAAAAAAATTATCAAAAAACCTTTTCGTGTTTTTCCGTGTGTTTCGTGGTAAGAAAAAATTGTCAAAAAACCTTTTCGTGTTTTTCCGTGTGTTTCGTGGTAAGAAAAAATTATCAAAAAACCTTTTCGTGTTTTTTCGTGTGTTTCGTGGTAAAAAATTTAATCCTAAAAGGCTTTCAAAAGAAAGTATAACTAAATAAAAAAAGGAAGGTAAAAAATGAAAAGAATAACACTAACCGCAATATTACTCATTAGCGTTTTTACTGCTCTTTCTGCTCAATTCAATCCCCCCGTATTAGTAAACGGTTCGGAAGATCTAACACAATTTGCCGGACAACAAGCCTATAAAATAGTTGGAGACAATGTTTACCTCACATATTTTCAGCAAGTTGATTCAACCCGTGAAATTGTTTTTGCTCTTTCCGAAAATAATGGACAAGATTTTTCTTATACAACAATTGATATAGCAAGTTTGAACACCCAATCCGGAATAAATAAAGCACCTGTTTTAGAAACTTTATCAAATGGAAATATAATTGTTTTTTATACCAAGAACACTTCGGATTCCACTTCCTCGCTTTTTAAGGCTATCTCCGAAGATCAGGGAGAAATATTTAATATTGAAAGTATTGCAGAAAATGTGTTCGAAACACCCTTGATCATAAATAACAATAACGTTTTAACGCTTTGTTATTCAACCGGATATGGAATATTGCTATCTAAATACCAGTATTTTACCAATTGGGAAGCATCTGAGAATGCCGATGGAGGTATTGAAGCCGGAAAAGTTAAATTTTGGGGTCAAGACGAGTTCTTTGGTAAAGTTCATAGTAACGATGATATTTGGGTTCAAAATGTAGGTGGTTGGCCCACATTTCATGCACTCGTTACAACTGCCGGTTATATTATGGACGATGGCACGAATGCAAGATTGGATGAAGGCTTGGAAGACCAGATTTTTTTGGGTGGGCTTCTCGATAAGGATGACGGGATTAAGGAAATTCCCCTTGAGCCTAATGCAGATCTTATTCGACAAAATGGAATACAACCCTTTGCAGGAGCAGATGCAGATATTGTTTATGTAAAGATCAATGGGACTTCATTTGAATCGTGGTTGGGTGATATTCAACTCGTTGAAGTCAAATCAATTCCTGTTTTAAGCTGGTATCCAAGAAACAATTCTGATGTAGTCGCTGCAATTAATGCCGGTATAAACTGGTTTGAAGAAAGCGATACTGTCTGGGTGAATGAAGTAGCAATTTATGATACTGTTTGGACACCGGGACCAGCGATAGGTGTGAATAACGAATCCGTTTGGGTGGATGCAGAACTTTGGATAGAGGGTAGTATTTCCGGCAAGCAAACCTGGGGATCTTCCGGCAATGCTTACCTTACGGGTGATATTACTTATAGTGGTACCAATCCGGGAGACGAGCCTGATGATCCTGACAATCCCAATTATTCAGATTATTTTGGTCTGGTTTCAGAAGGAAGAATATTTGTGAAATATAAACACCGAGATCCGGAAACAGGAGAAATACAAAGCCCCAATTGCAATGGAATCTATATGTATGGAGTTTATGCTGCCATCGGAGAAGGTGATCCAAGCATCTGGGGTGAACTGTTTTGTCACCACGATGGAATTTTCACTTTTGAATATCAACATCCTCACGGTTCGACTCCAAATTTCGAGAGCATAAGTCCATACACAGGTAATGACACAACATACACTTTTATTGATTTGCATAAATTTATTTTTCCCCCGGACACCAATGTCCCTGCTAATATTCAAGGTTTTCTTTTGCACGGAAATGTACCGAATAATCCCTATAGTATGGTTGGATATCCTTATGAGAATGACGCTTATCTAAATTCGCTTCCTAATTCAGGTCCCCCATATATTTTTCCGGAAGGAACAGACTACCCTTGGTATAATCCTGTCTGGCCTGAATCAGCTGAAGATATTGTTACAGAACGTGGAGAGATTCACATTTGGGGATCAATAATTCAAAGAAGAAGAGGTTACACTCATCGTTCCGGAAGCGACCCTTATAATCATCCAGACCAAACGGAGTGGAATATGGAAGAGTATCACTATGATGGAACTCATCCACCCACCGGATATGGCAAAGATTATCATTATGATAGCAGATTATCCGATATTCAACCACCGGATTTTATCTCAAGTAGTTTTTCAGGGATGGATCAATCAATTATCGTTGCAAATTCCTCTGATGGCGGACAAAATTTCGAGCAAGAATATGAAACGACTTTTTCTCAGATCCTCAAGAGCAAATCTATGGACTCGGAAGGAAATAATATCGCCATTGCATATCAGAACTATTCTTCAGAAATATATATTCTGTTTTCGGATAATGGCGGTGAAACATATCAGGAATTTGAGCTTGGTGATGAGAATTCTTTCTTATCTTTAGAAAAAGTTAAAATTATTGATGATCAAATTTATCTGCTTGTTCATAATGTTGGCTCTGATATGATAGTCAAATTTGATATTGTGTCTGGAGATACACAAACTTTAGCGACTTATGATTCAGATGGTTATGTGAACGATTTTGCAATTTCCAATTCAGGTGAAAAAGTATATTCAAAAATTAATTTTTACAACTCTTCCTATCAATTTACTTTCCATTATACGGAAGGTTCCGATGAATTTAGCGGGGAATATGTTTGGCATTCGGGAATCGAAGGGCAGTTTTTTCAGCCGAATAATTCTAAGCTTGCCATCAATTTTGATGAAACTGATTCCCTCTATGTTTGTTGTCTAAAAGAAGTAGCAGACAGTAGTGCATTATATCTTTCATCCGGATATCTTGACTTTTTTTCCATAGAACCGGAAGCGGAAATTCCTGCCGGTTTTTCTATTGACAATTTCCCCAATCCTTTCAATCCTCACCATTCCAATACAACAATCAGTTTTGGTTTGCCATTTTCAGTAAAAGTTGAAATTGCAGTTTATAACATCAAAGGTGAAAAGGTGAAGGAACTGGTAGCTGAACAATTTGATCCGGGTTATCATATTTTGGCGTGGAATGGTAGAGACGAACGGAATAATTTGCTCCCCAGTGGCGTGTATTTTTACAAAATGTCTGCGGATGAATATTCTAAAACCAAGAAAATGATACTTTTGCGTTAGCAAATTCTTGAATTATCAATCGCTTTCAGCGAAAAAAAATGTTTTCATCTTTTTTACTGGGGTAGCGATGCAACCCCAGTCTAATTTATCACATATCCTTTTCCGTGTTTTTTCGTGTATTTCGTGGTAAAAAAAAATTTATCAAAAATGAAAATAATAATATTTTGCCTAATTGGTTTTTTTGTTTTTCAACCGATTTTTGCCCAATCACCCTATAAACTCAGTTGGCAAAAAGATGGAATAATCGGTTGCACCAACCTTGCAGTGGTT
>JAYEKN010000258.1:0-4759 GCA_034661015.1 Candidatus Cloacimonadota bacterium | reverse complement strand
AAAAATGAAAATAATAATATTTTGCCTAATTGGTTTTTTTGTTTTTCAACCGATTTTTGCCCAATCACCCTATAAACTCAGTTGGCAAAAAGATGGAATAATCGGTTGCACCAACCTTGCAGTGGTTCTTACCGCTCCTATGGTAGTTGATAACATTAAGCCCCTGACCGAAAGCAAAATAGCGAACCTATCCAAAAATGATTTAAACTGGTTTGATAGAAGTGCTGTAAATAATTATTCTGAAAATCTGGCAAATGCAAGTGATGTTCTGCTTGCGTCCATAATGCTATCTCCGGCAGGATTCATTTTTTTTGAAGACATGCGAGAAGATTATTTTATACTTGGAACTATGTATATGGAAACTTCTCTTTTGGCAATTTTCATTCCCTCCTATGCAAAAGGTGGTGTAAAAAGAATTCGCCCTTACGTGTATAATCCTGATGTGTCGCTTGAAAAAAAAACAAAAAGCGATGCTCGTGAATCTTTTTTTTCCAGACACACTACGGTTGCGTTCTCATCTGCTGTTTTTTTTTCCAGCGTTTATTCAGCTTATTTCCCAAATTCTGAATATGAAAAATATATCTGGGGCGGTTCTCTTTTGCTTGCAACTACAATCGGATTCCTTCGGTATGAATCGGGAGAGCATTTCCCCACAGATATTATCACAGGGGCAGCAGTTGGTTCTGCCATCGGTTATTTAATTCCGTATTTTCATAAACGGGAAAATCCTGTGAACATAGGATTTCATCCTGCAGGAAATAATTCCGATTACTATTTAACCTTGCATTTTCAATTTTGATAAAAAAATTTTATTCCTGTTCGTGTGAGCAGAAATATTGACAAGAAGACAAACAAACCAAATTTTTCAGATTATGAAATTCATCTTAAAAATCATATATTTCATTTTACTAATTTTAGTATTAAACAATTGTTCTAACAAAAACGATTTTTCTCAGATTGAGGAGATCAAATTTAATGTGGATAAGGATCTGCTCGAACAAACTTTTACTGACACCATTTCCGGCATTTCATTTTGCCCCCCAATTCACTGGAAACCTGTCTCACAGAAAATAATGAGCAGAATTGCCAATGCCCATCTACAAAATGATGATGAAAAAAACGCTCCTGTTCAACTAATTCCCTTGCAAGTTTTTGCTGAAAAAAAAGAGAATGCCAATTGTTTTCTCTCAAAATTAGTTTCCGGAAATCTTTCCGGTTCGGATGAGATAATCAATTCTTTTAAAAAATCTGTTCAAAATAAATTTGCAGATCAAACTATGAAAGAGGGTGCTTTTCTTATTAAAGATATTGTTGCTTATCAATTTATCATCAAACAAGAAAATGCGATTGTTTTGAAATTGTTATTATCTTCCAAATCATTTTCTCCATTAGTGATTGATTATATAATACCTATCAAATTTTATAAAAAAAATTTAAAGGCTGTTGAATCCTCAATAGGTTCAATAAAAAATATACAAACACAAAACAAATAATAAAAAGGAGGACACTTAAGAATGAATAAAAAAATAATCATTACAATACTTACTCTGGCATTACTTTCTCTCTCCCTTGTGGGCTGTATGACCCTAAATCACCAAGTTGGTCAAGGTGCTACAGGTAACGATATCCAAACTGTACGAGCATGGTATGTTCTGTTTGGCCTCATCCCCATCAATGATGTGGACACCCATACAATGGCTGGTGGAGCAGAAAACTATGAAATCATCTCACAAACTACATTTATTGATGCATTGATTTCCAGTTTTACCGGCGCAGTAACGGTATCCTGCCAATCTGTAACTGTAAAGAAATAGTTCACAAAAATTATTTTCAACAGCCTTTTAAATCTTTTTTCTGCTAATTCAAATGTGAAATATATTAAAATGCCGTAATGAATTTTAATAATCAACTGGCGAATAGAGTCCAAGGTGCAACCCGGCAATTATTCCGGCATATTCCGTATTCCTAAAACGGTGGGACGCTTCGGAAAAGCCTATTACAATCAATGAGTGAAAGTGTTGGATATAGCTGGCAAATCGGGGATAAACAATTCCTTCGTGTATCTTTAGATATCGGAATTAAATTTTTTCTCTTAGATTTGAATGTGGCGTATGTGTTTTAAATTCATGAAAAAACAGAGAATATAAACACAGTATTACAATTACTGAGTCCAATTAAAAAAAATCGATTTTTCAGGACACGAAAAAGAAGTTTTTTGCAAAAGGGACAGTTTTTTTAAACAAATTTATAAAATTACTTGATTAAAATTTGCGGGTTGAAGAATTCTATCAAAAAATAATACGAAAAAACATGAATAGAAATATTTATGAAATCGGAGGAAAGATGAAGAAAAAAATTCTCATTAATATAGTGCTTTTTTCACTCTTTGCACTATGCATTTCAACCTCAGTTGCTTTTGCCCAAGAAGGGAAACTTGCAATATGGGGATTCGCCTATATGGATATGGGCAGCAGATCAATGTGCAAATATTTGAAACGTGATTTTCCACGAGTTGCAAAAGATATCTCGGGTATTATTGTGATAAAAGTGAAAACGACCGACAAAGTTGTTGGTAATGTGAAAGCCAGTGAACTTTCTCCTAATATGTCTGTAGAATTTGCCAACGAAGTTGGAGCGGATGTGGCAATCTGGGGCATGGTTTCCGAGATCGATGCTTCGCTCTATAGTCTAACATATTACATGATGAATATCCAAACAGAAAAAGTTGTGGCAGACAATATTCAAATACCAAAAAAGAGATCCGATCGTGAAAAAATAGTTGCAAAATTAATCGAAAATGCTTCTGCAATGATGGGCTCTGCCGCTCAAGAAAAAATGGATATTGCCCTGAATTTTTTTAACTCAAAACAATATGTTGATGCGAAAAATGCCTTTTTGAAAGTGGTTGAATTGAATCCCAAAGATGTTTCCGCCTATAGTTATTTGGGTTGGATATGCGCCGCAGATGGTAATTATGAAGACGGAATAAATTTTTATCAGGAATCTTTGAAACTTGACCCCAATTATATCAGCGCCCTGGAAGGAATTGCTTGGGCATATAAAAATAATGAGCAACCCGAACTCGCTTGTGAAACTTACCATCATCTCGCAGAACAAGATCCGGAAGAGATAAAATATTTGATGTGCGTTGGTGAAATTTGGGAAGATATCGGCAATAGTGATGAAGCATTAGAGACTTATACCGAAATCATTGAAGTAGATGAAGATAATGTAATAGCACATAAATCTATCGGAAGTATTCTTTTTGAAAGAGACGAATATAACGAAGCAATACCTCATTTTGTTTTTGTGATTGATGCAGGTGAAGACGATGGTAACATTGCCAAAAAATTGGCTGTCGCTTATCACAAAACAGATAGAATTGAAGAGTGCATTGAGCAAAATCAAAAACTCATTGCAAAAAATCCGGATATGAAAACTCCCTATATGAACCTTGCTGCCATTTATGTTGAACAGGGCAATTTTGATAAAGCCATTCAATTTTTGCAGACATTTATCGAACTCGATCCCGATTCTAAAAATGGGTATATAAGGATTGCGGATGTTTACCGACAAAACAAAAATTATCCGAAAGCTATCTCAAACGCTCAAAAGGCAGCTGAAATTGCTTCCAATGATGCGGGAGCATTCATGGTTCTTGCCGAGATTGATAACTCACGCGGCTACAATCATTATAACGCATATTTGGATTATGATAAAAAGGCAAAAGCAGCCAACTCCGAGACTTATGATGAGTTCGATAAATTACGTATTGAAAACAAAAAACAAGCAAATGATTTTTTCATTTCAGCAAAAGAATATTATAAAAAAGCTCTTTCGCTTTCTACTGATTTCTTTATGAAGAAAAAGTTGAAAAACAAAATTCCAAGGGTGGACGAATTGATAAAAGCCACCGAACCGGGATTCTTTGATGGATAAAAAACTGACTTTTCAGGAAATCATCTTCCGGCTTCAAACTTTCTGGGATGAACACGATTGCGTCATTCATCAGCCTTATGATCTGGAAATGGGAGCCGGCACTTTCCATCCCGAAACCTTCTTCGGGTCCCTTTCTCAATCTGATCTGAAAATCGCCTACGTTCAGCCGTGTCGCAGACCAAAAGACGGAAGGTACGGTGAAAATCCCAATCGTATGCAACGCTATTATCAATTTCAAGTGATCATCAAACCTTCACCTGATGATATTCAGGAACTCTATCTCAAAAGTCTGAAAGCCATCGGAGTCCCGATAGATAAACACGATGTCCGTTTTGTGGAAGATGACTGGGAATCTCCCACCCTCGGAGCATCCGGTTTGGGTTGGGAGGTTTGGTTGGATGGAATGGAAATTTCTCAATTTACCTATTTCCAACAAGTTGCAGGCGTGGAACTGAAATCAGTTCCGGTAGAATTGACCTATGGTTTGGAACGACTCGCCATGTATATCCAAAAAGTAGAGGATTACAAAGATATTCGTTGGAATGAAAAAATTAGTTACGGACAGATATTTTTCGATAACGAAAAGCAGTTTTCCGATTATAATTTCAATCGTGCAAATATTTCCCTCCTGTTCACCGATTTTGAAGCGTTCGAAAAGGAAGCTCAAAATCTTATTGCGGACGGTTTGATTTACCCGGGATATGACTTGTTGATAAAATGTTCCCACCTCTTCAATCTGCTTGACGCTCGGGGTGCAATTTCTGTAACCGAACGTGCTTTTTATATTAAACGTATTCGAATTTTGGCAAAATTATGTGCC
>JAYEKN010000257.1 GCA_034661015.1 Candidatus Cloacimonadota bacterium | reverse complement strand
TTATATGAATAAAATATTGACAAATATATATAGAATAATTAGCATGTCTAAAAGGAGTTTTTATGGGTGGAAGAAGTTTAAAAAGATATATAGAAGTAGATGTTGAAAATCAGGTTTCAGTCGGTAACGGCCTTTATTTAGAATTTAAAGCAGTTAGTAAAAAAACGGCGTCAGTATATCTTTTTAGGAATGGCACTTACATCCGAATGGTGAAGCTTGCAGATGGTTTTGGGGTTAAATGCTTCATAGTCGAAGCAGTAAGATCCGGAGTACATAAAACAAAACTGGCAGCTGCATTTAATATGAGTCGTCAAACTATAGATAACTATTATGATTCCGTAGAAAAATATGGCATTGCATCTCTGTTGAGCAATAAACTAAATGATGAAAAACAGATAAGGAAGAAGGTCGATAAAAAAAATAGAATTCCAGCAAATAAAAGCAAGGCACTGAGTGAGGAACGAAAGGCAAAAAAAGAGGAATATGAATACAGTCAGATGAAAATAAATTTTTCTTTTGGTGAGGAAGGCGAAGCTGCTGATATTGCAAAGGAAGATCAACCTTTTAATGAGATCCACAATTGGAAGAACACGCGTTATGCCGGTGTTTTTGTTTATATAATGATGTTAACAAGCCAATGGAAATGGCTCAAATTAATTATGGGATATTCAGGGAAATCCTTCAAAATATTTATGGTATTTCTTTTATTGGCTGCTAAAAATTTACCTTCGATAGAGCAATTGAAAAATGTCCACAGCAGGGAAGCAGGATTAGTCCTTGGGATTTCACGCATTCCATCAATTCCATACGTGTGGAAATGGTTTTATGCCGTAGTTAAAAAAGGAATTTCTGTTTCTTTAATCTCAGATTTTTTCAGATACCAAACTGTAGCTGGAATAGTATCAATGTGGAGCTGGTTTATTGACGGGCATTTATTGCCATATTCCGGCAAAGAAAAAGTACATTATTCATTTAATACACAACGCCGAATCCCATATCCAGGTCAAACAAATCTTGTTGCCACAGATGGTTCAGGGAAAATTGTTAACTTTGAAATCCAGGAAGGTCATGGTGATTTAAAAGGTCATATTATTGATTTAAGCAAAAAAAAGCAATCAGAATTTGGAGAAGCACCGATAATGGTTTTTGACAGAGAAGGATACGGAGCAGATTTTTTTCATAATCTTCTTACAAATAACTGTTCATTTGTGTGCTGGGAAAAGAACACTGATAAAAAGAAATTGAATCAAATAGAAGATTCCAAATTTGACATCAAATTTAAATTTAACGGAGCTGAATACGAGATATTTGAGGGGGAGCGAAAATTTACCATAGAAAAATCTCCCGGCCAAAAAATAACGTTCACTTTGCGAAAAATATATATCTGGAATAAGCGAACCAACAAGCGTGTATGCGGATTGGGCTGGACAGCCCCAAAAAAAGTATCAGCTCAAGATTGCGCTCAATTGATTTTGAATCGCTGGGGAGCTTCCGAAAACACATTTAAACATATTGCTGAACGGCATCCATATCATTATCGCCCCGGATTTCAAGTAACGAAAAGTGAAAAGCAGGATATTGCAAATCCTGATTTGAAGCAAAAAGAAAATCAAATAAAAAAATTAAATCGGGAATTGAATAAGGTTAATTCTGATCTGCTCAAAACTAAAGCTCAAATTAACAAAGATGGAACTCCCCGACTTAACAGTAAACATGAAAATCTAAAATCTAAACGACAGACAATATTGGTAAGATTGGAAACCTGTCAGGAAGAAAAGAAAAATTTACCTAAGCGTAT
>JAYEKN010000256.1 GCA_034661015.1 Candidatus Cloacimonadota bacterium | reverse complement strand
GTTATGTGGAAAAAAAGGAAAAGAGATGCAGACTGGAAAATCAACGGTAAAAGATATATTTGATGGCACACGAATATTTAATGTTCCGATATATCAAAGAGCATATTCATGGGAAAAAGAAGATAACCTGAGAGATTTTTTGTCTGATATCGTAAACCAGCATCCAGACCGTAGTTATTTTTTAGGTTCTTTCTTATTCCACATTAATGGAAACAGAAATGAATTTTTAGTAATTGATATCGTTGATGGACAACAACGGCTTACTACTTTTGTGATTTTTATAAATATTCTAATTCAGAAGTTAATTGAAAAATCATCGAATTTGGTATCAGGCAGAACAAAAAGGATTTTTGTAAAAGATGATGATGTCTTCAAGCTGGAAACGTCCAATGAGGATTGTGCCTTTCTGCATAATATTGTTCTTAGTCAAACTGAATCTAAAGACATAAAAACTAACACGTTATCTCAGAGATTACTTCTCGATGCTAAAGAGTTTTTCACGAAAGAGTTAAAAAAATATGATTTAACTATCTTAGAAAAAATATACACAACGTCCACAAACGCTGATGTTTTATTGTATGTTGTAGATAAAATTAATACTGCCACACAAATATTTGAGCTTTTAAACGATAGAGGAAGAAAGCTGACAGATTTAGAGTCCATAAAAAGTTTTCTTATGTACAATGCTGGGCTTGTATCCAGCAACCCTGATCAAATCATAAAAAACGTACAAACAGATTTTTCCGAGATATATCGGATATTAGAAAAATGGGAAATAAATGATAGAGATGTATTGCGCTACCATACAATTGCCTTTGAAGGTTGCCCAGCGGACTATCAAGAAAAGCCCAAAGAGTTTATTAAAAATAAAATAATCAAACTTGTCTGTACTGAAAATTCAAAAAAAGAGGCAATTAATGAAATTCAGAACTACTCATCAAGGTTAAAAAATAGCTTTGTTATTTATTCTCAAATCCAAGAGGATAAAAATAATGAATATAATCTATCTCAATTATTTATGATTGGAAGGGTTGCACCATATTACCCAGCACTCCTTCGGGTTTACAAAGAGCAAAGAGACAAATTCAGTGACTTGATAAAGATAATAAATAGATTTACTTTCAGAGCGTCATTAGTTGGTTTGCGTAGTAATGGTGAAAGCTATTTGTATACGAAACTAAGAAATAATGAAGATGTCATTAAACTGGTCGATAGCTTTACCTCAGACAATTGGTGGAACATCAATCATAGGGCAGTGGAAGTAGTTGAATATGAAAATTATTACGAATGGCTAAGTAAAAATTCTGTTCGATACATCTTATTTTCATATGAAAATATGTTGCGTAGCAAAAAAGGTTTTCCTCTCTTGGGAATGAGAGAATATTTTACGAGCATTGATCGTGAAAAGTTGAGTATTGAACATATATCTGCACAACGCGCAAAAAATGTTGAATACGATGATGAATTTAATGAGCGATTTATGCACAGCATTGGTAATCTTGTGATTGATTATACTGCATCGAATTCAAGTAAGGGTAACAAAAATACCAAAGATAAATTGCAAGCCTTCAATTTAGCTCCATTGATGTCACAAAATGAAATAGATGAAATCGATTGTAATTGGGGAAATGTCGATAGCATAAAGACATTTATTAAGGTGCGAGAAGAGAAATTAAAATTGTTTATAAAAAATAACTTTAAATTGAGTGTAAACACATAACAAGGCAAATGCACTCGGACGGCAAAAAGCACCGCTCCTTCGTCGCAATGCTTTTTGCCGCCGGTGATTTGCGACGTTA
>JAYEKN010000255.1 GCA_034661015.1 Candidatus Cloacimonadota bacterium | reverse complement strand
ACGAATTTCACGAATTTTCACGAATTATTTTTGGAATGTAGCTCAAGCGTCCTCGCTTGACGTTTTAATTTTAACAAGCGGGGACGCTTGTGCTACTATTCAGGAGTCTTTTCTTTACATTATTGCAAAGGTTATATACTATAAGTTATGAAAAACATAAATATTGAAAAAATCAGGAATACGGGCATTTGTGCTCATATTGATGCCGGTAAAACTACCTTAACCGAACGGATTTTGTTTTACGCAAACAGAATCCACAAAATGCAAGAGGTAAAAAGTAAAGACGGAAACGGTCCGGTGATGGATTCTATGGAGTTGGAACGAGAGCGTGGAATCACAATTTCTTCTGCAACAACAAATATTGAATGGAAAGATTATAAAATAAATATAATTGACACACCCGGGCATATAGATTTCACAATTGAGGTTGAAAATGCTTTACGCATTTTGGATGGTGCTGTATTGGTTATTTGTGCCGTGAATGGAGTACAAACCCAAACATTTACCGTAGAAAAGCAGCTGGAAAGATATGAAGTTCCTTATTTGGTTTTTATAAATAAATTGGATAGAAGTGAAGCAAAGCCATTTGAAGTTGTGAAACAATTAGAAGAGGAATTAGGCACAAATCCGGTTTTATTACAAATCCCCATTGGAAAGGGTGAAAATTTCAGCGGTGTAATTGATCTTGTTTCTATGAAAATGATATTGTTTGAGGGTAATTTTGGGGAAATAGTAGTGAAATATGAAATTCCTGAAGAATATAAAAAAGAAGCAAAATTTTACCAAGATAAGCTAATTGATTCTGTTGCCTTACATTCAGAAGAATTAACCGAATCTTATTTTGAAGGAAATCTGAATGAAGAAATAATTAGCAAAGCCATACTCAAATGCACTTTGGAGAGGAGTGTTGTTCCTGTTTATCTTGGATCTGCTTATAAAAACACCGGAGTTCAGCTGCTTTTGAACGGTATTATAGAATATTTACCCAACCCAACCGAGAAGGAAGTGATTGCCTATAATCTGGAAAAAGATAAAGAAAAAATCGTTATCGAACCCAACCCGAATTTACCCACAATCGCCTTAGCATTCAAAATTCAGAATAATGAATATGGGCAATTGACTTATTTGCGAATTTATCAAGGAATGATAGAAAAGGGTTGTAAATTGTATAATAATAGAGACAAAAAAACAATCAAAGTTCCCAAAATAGTAAAGATGCACGCCACTTCAATGGAAAAAATCGAGCAAGGTTATGCCGGAGATATTGTGGCAGTATTTGGTGTAGATTGCGCAATAGGCGATACTTTCACATCCGAAGGTAATTATTTTACTTTTCGAGATTCGTATATTCCGGAGCCTCTGGTTTTTTATGCGATAAAATTAAATAAATCCGAAGATGAAAAACAATTTGCCGGGGCAGTAAGTCGTTTTATGAGAGAAGATCCTACTTTCAAATCTTATTTTGATGCTGAAACCAAAGAGACAATTATTGCTGGTTTGGGTGAATTGCATCTTGATATTTATTTGGAGAGACTTCTTAGAGAATACGGGATAAAAATTGAAATGAGTTCACCGAGAATTGCATATAAAGAAAAAATCACAGCAACAACATCCTTTTCATATACGCACAAAAAGCAGTCCGGTGGAAGAGGACAATTTGCCAAGATTTGTGGGGAAATTACACCTTCCGGAAATGATGAAAATGTATTTGAAGAAGAAATTAAAGATGGAGCAATACCAAGTGAATTTATTTCGGCTTGTGAAAAAAGTTTTTTCAGTTGTTTAGATAAGGGCGAACTTGTAGAATCACCAATTATTGGCACTAAGATAATTTTGAATGATGGTGGCTTTCATGAGGTGGATTCCTCTCCACGTGCCTTTGAAATTGCTATTAAAAAAATGTTTAAAAAATATTACCAAAAATGTAAACCCAGCATATTAGAGCCAATAATGAATTTGTCAATTGTTTCTCCTTCTGAGTTTCGAGGGAATATTATAACGATAATAAGGCAAAATAGAGGTGATATAAAAAAAGTTAAAGTTGAAGATAAAATTTCTAAAATTGAAAGCACTATTCCACTTTCAGAGACCTTTGGAATTACAAAGAAATTTCGTTCTTCATCACAAGGGAAGGCTGAATTTAACTTGAGTTTTAAGGAATATTCTTTTCTCCCAAAAAATCTTGCTATGGAAGTAATAAAAAAATTCCAACAAAAAAAAGAGGAATATTAAATTTGACAATTGAGTTTGTTTGATTTGAAATTCGGCTGATAGGATCAAGAATTGTTAAAAGTACAAATCCCTGAATTTGAATCCGAATTCATTTACATCTTATCATATTTTTTTTTAAATTGAACTATACTTTCATAAATGGATTGGGCAGCTCGATCAAGAAAATTGTTAGATTTCAGTTTTCTCTCTTCCCATTTATTGGACAAAAAAGCAACCTCGATCAAAATTGCCGGCATGAATGCTCGCCGTAAAACATAAAAATTTGCTTGCTTTACCCCTCTGTCTCTGGTTTCTAATCTGCTTACAATATTTTTTTGGCAGATTTCCGAAAGGTCCGCACTCTCAAAAAGATGCTCATTCTGGCGCATATCGTATAAAATAAAATCAAGTTCGCTATAGCGTTCCACGCTTCCCGGATCTTCAAATTTTATTGCCTTATTTTCCATAGCTTCCACAGCTCGTTCCTCGTCACTTTGAGCGGTGGATAAATAATAAACTTCCGTCCCATTTGCTTTGCTACGCAAATTCGCATTGCAGTGAATACTAATAAAAAGATCGGCACCTTCTTCGTTTGCAAAATCCGTTCTATCCCAGAGTGGAACAAATTTATCGGAATCTCTGGTTAGTAATACTTGCACATCAAGATTTTTTTCCAGCAATTTTTTTGTCTTTTTGGAAATTTTCAGCACAACATCCTTTTCGCAGAGATATAAATTTTTGCCGATTGCACCCGGGTCTTTTCCCCCATGTCCGGGATCGATCACGATTTTATTGATTAAATAATCCTTAACAGAAGAGAGATTGATTACAATTTTATTCTGTTCTAAAGCAACTTTTTTGGGAAACAATTTTTTAGACAGAATGTTTAAAAAATATTTTGGGATGAAGTAAATCCCAGCCATAACTAAGACATCGCCATGCAGATTGTAATTTTTCCCCTCGCAATCTACCCATTTATTTTGGAAATTGAAAATACAATTTTTGTTAAATATGACTAAGGTAGCGGTTTGATTTTCAAAATCGTAAATTACTTCTCCTGAAAATATTTTGCTAAGATTAGAAATATCAAAATAAATTTCACTCTCAAATTCATATTCGGAAAGGTAATCTTTTCTGGCGGAATTGACATACGAAACTTGATATTCGTTAGCAATTACGAAAGAAATTTGAAACATAAATAATAATGTTAATAGTATTTTTTTCATAATAATGTTTGATTGAAAATTTTTCAAAATATTTTTTTTGGGTGTTATTGTGTCAATAACGTTATGAGAAAAGTCGCAAAATTTAATAAGATAGTACCAAATGTGCGACATTCCCATCCGCCAGCTGGCGGATTGGAACGAGAGAGTGGTAAGGGATTGAGAACGAGAGAATGGTGATGGCTCGGGAACGAGAGAATGTAATAAGATAGCACCAGAGGTGCGGAATATCTGTAGCATAAGGTGTCAGCCTTATGTTAAAAAGTGCAGACAGAGAAAAGCACCGTAGGTGCGACATTTTAAACAAGGGCTTTGAATAATATTGCGTTCCTCCCGAAAGCTTTCGGGAGGGCTTGGGAACGAGAGAGTGGACATTCCAAGCTGGGGCTTGGGATAAAATTGCGTTCCCAAGCTGGGGCTTGGGAACGAGAGATAAAAAAGAAGAAGAATCGCATGAAGACGGAGAACCGAAAAAATGGGAACGGAAAAAGTAGAAATGAGAAAAGAGAGGGGAGAACTGAAAATGTAAAACTGCAAAAGGAGAACAAAGAACGGAGAAAATGCCGATTATCGTTAATTCAACGAATGAATTAGAGTCTATCCGTAAAGTATCCTTTTCGAGACGTCACGGACCATTCCGTGACGAATTAATATTCTCAAAATCCTCAGTTTATAGTCCATAAAACGAAAATTTATTGATAACATTTGACAAAAAAGACACGCTTTTACTTTTACAAACCGTTAGTTCCTTTGATTTATTTTTTTGTAATTCTATTATTTCACTTGCAAATTGAGAATTACATTATTTTAAAAATATTAAAATAAATATAAAATTTAATTAGAAAATGAAAGGTAGGAAATTAGGATGAAAAAATTTGGAAAAGTAGTTTTGTGGATATTTGCCGTTGTCGGTATTTTAACGATTATTTTAATGATAATAGCAATTAAATCATTCCCTCAAAAGAAGAAAGTAGCGATCGATCCCGGAACTTATCTGGAATTATCTCTTGGCGGAGTTCACCATGATTATAACGAATATAAGGACGCCTTCTTTATTGATGAAAACAGTTCGATAGGTGATTTGTGTCGTAAGATTGAATCCGCTGAAGAGGATTCCAGAATTGCAGGAATTATTATCAAACCTCAATTTTATCAAGCTGGTTGGGCATTAACAGAAGAACTTCGTAACTCTTTAATTGAATTTAAACAAGCCGGTAAGAAAATTTACTCTTATATCAATTTCACTTCTGATAAGGGATATTATCTTGCTACTGTAGCTGATTCTATTTTTCTAAATCCGGTTGCTTCCGCAGGACTTGCTTTGGCGGGAATAGGAATAGAACTGAAATATCTAAAAGGCTTTTTGGATAAAATCGGTGTTGAATTTACTGTTATCCATCAGGGCGAATATAAAGGTGCCGGTGAAACATATAGTCGTGAAACCATCTCAAAACCGATGAAAGAAAGTCTGACAAAAATCATTGAAAATATTTATAGAAATTATATTGAAAATTCATCGAACTCTCGCAGTATTCCCCTAACGAATTACGAGGAGATGATGGAAAATCGAACTGAGTTCATTATTTCAGGTCAGAATGCTTTGGATTACAAACTTGTGGATGATGTTCTTCTCGAAAATGAATTTGTGAGAAGAACGAGTGGGGAAAATAGAGTAGTTAATATTTCAGATTATAATACTAAGCCAAATATTATTTCGAATAAAATCGCTGTAATTTATGCTCAAGGAAATATTGTAATGTCGAATAATTCAAGATTTCTTAACTCAAATTATCGTTGTATAACCGAAAAAAAAATTGCAAAAGAGATTGATAGAATTTCTAAAATGCGAACCGTGCAAGGATTAGTGCTCAGGGTAAATAGCGGTGGTGGCAGTGCGCTTGTTTCCGAAAATATTCTCAATCGTTTGAAAGAATTGAAAAAGGAAAAAAATATTCCGATTGTTGTTTCGATGGGTGATGTTGCAGCCTCCGGTGGTTATATGATCTCCTGTGCTGCCAATAGAATTTTTGCTCAGCCTAACACAATCACCGGTTCTATCGGAGTGGCAGCGATGATCCCAAATTGGCAGAAACTTCGTGAAAAGGCGGGTGTAAATACTTATCTGATAAAGCGTGGTAAATTTGCGGGTTTTTTCTCTCCGAATTTTGCTCCCAATTCCGAAGATGTAAATGCGATGGAAAAAAAGATGAAAGAAGTTTACATTTCGTTTAAAAATATAGTGGCTGATAACAGGGAAATGACCATGGGGGAAGTGCAGGAAATTGCTCAGGGAAAAATATGGTCTGGAATCGAAGCGAAGAAAATCGGACTTGTGGATGAAATCGGCGGACTTGCGGAAGCAATCCAAAAAGCTGCCGAGCTGGCAAATATACCAAATTATTCCACTTTGCTTTTACCACAACAAAAGACGCTTATTCAAATGATTTTAGATGAGAATACCGGTTTAAATATTCAATCAATTCTACCGGCGATTTTCTATGATGATTTTTCTCCTGCATCGGAATTGATGAAACATAAGAATTTGATAAAATCATTTTTGCGAGAACCTCTTCAATTAATTCTCCCTTTTGAGATTGAAATAAATTAATTTGGATTAAATAGTGTCTGTCCGTAAAGTAGCATATCAAGTAAAATATATTCTTCATCCTTTTTACAACTCATCCCCTAACCCCTTCTCTTCAAAGAGAAGGGGAACTTTTATCTCCCTCTCCTCGATAGGAGAGGGTCGGGGTGAGGTCGAAAAATACTACTTTACGGACAGGCTATAAATAAAAAAATTAACCATCGGATATTATTTCCGGTGGCTAATTTTTTAGAAAAAATTTAAAAGTTATTGCACGATCACATATCCGTCTCGCAATTGAATTGCATCAATTCCACTTACCATTTGGCCATCCTCTTTTATCAGAGTAACATTTTCAAATGAGATAGAAGTTTCATAAGGAGTTAGTGCCAAAAATCTTAATGTAAATAGTTCGCCCTCTCCGGAAAAGCTACCTGTGTTTACTAAACCCACGCAGATGTTGACCTTATTTGATTCTTTTCGTTCAAACTTGTAAACCTCGCCATTCCAGCAACTTCCCTTAAAAAGGCTCCCGCTTTGATAATCAATCACAGATTCGTCATAAGTGATTTCCATTGAGCAGGCAAAAAGATCGTTGACATTTTTTACAATAATTCCCACTTCAAACGAGTTGTTGGCATTTACAGTGAATTCTGAATTGGAAAATTTTAGGGTTAAAAGAGACGGAGCAGGTGATGAACAGGTTGCAAATATAAATATTATCATTGAGATTGTGAAAATTTTTTTCATAATTTATCCTATTTCATCAAAATCATTTTTTTTGCTTTGGATTTCCACTTATCGGCATCCACCATATAAAAGTAAATTCCATTCGAGGCTGGTGTATGATTGTTGGTTGTTCCATCCCAGCAAAAAGTATGAATTCCTGGTGCGAGATTCTGAATATTATATGTTTTCACTAGCTGCCCTTTGACGTTGAAAATTTTTATACTTCCCGAACTAATGTCATTTTTGAGACCGAATTGAATTTCTGTGATGTTTTTTATCGGGTTTGGAAAATTTTGGCGAACAAAATTATTCTCAATAATTTCTATTGCAGGCAAACCAAAGATAGCTGCAATATGATTCCGGATCAGTATTTCATTTCTCGTTGTTCCTAAAGTGTGATATATTTCGATAAAATTATTTCTGTGATCTTCATAATTTCGGGGTGGCTGAAGATAGGTGAATTCCGTGTCTGCTACCGGATGGGTTTTGCCCATATGAAGGCACATTGCCAGCACATCGGTAACATTGACCAAACTATCGCCATTGCAATCTGCGAGAGAAGCCATTGGTTCTTCCCAATTTTCAGAATAATTATTTCCTATCCATGCGAATGATATTTCATTTCGCGGTGTTCCCTGGTCTTGCCAGTAACTTCCAATATTATAAATATCGGCTGCTTCGACAACTCCATTGTAATCGGTATCTCCGGGCCAGATCAAATTTGATTTTGGATATGCAAAAATATTGTTCATTTTTGTTAAAGAATCGGCGCCACCATTACCGGAAATAATTAATGATACATCCAGAACCCCAACGGCAAGACTGTCGTATTTATGAATTGGGTTCTGATATGTTCCAACAGTCAGGCTATCCGTTAGGGAAGCATCCACGCTGTCAGAACCAGCTTGTCCCGCACTATTTACAAGTGTGTTACCATCACCGAAGTCCCAGTTCCATGTATTATAATCACCCGTTGAATTATCTGTGAAGTGTATCCAAAAGGGAACGATCGAACTGTTCATATCAGTATCGAAGTCTGCATCGGTTTTTCCGTAGATTGACATCAAATCCATTCGGCGAAGTGTGTCTAATCCGCCCATACCGGAAACGATGAGCTTCACGGTGAATGTGTCGGAAACATTGTAAACATTATAAATATGCCGGATCGTATCAACTGGTGTAGTCATTGTTGTGTCGGAACCATCTCCGAAAATCCAATGCCATATACTGATATCTCCGGAAGATTCGTTGGTAAAAATTGCTTCATTGCCGGAAATAAGCGTGGAATCATCTACGTGAAACATTGCCACAACAGGTGAAAAAACCTGAATATAGTTTTCTTTCGTAAGAGAATCAGTAACGGCATCATTGGAAATTGCCAGTGTTACATCATAATATCCGCTGTCTTGATAGGTGTGAGAAACGGTATCCTCAGTAGTTATCACTTCCTCGCCATCACCAAAATACCAATGTAAAGTATCGTAAACGCCTGTGGAAAAATTCAAAAAATGTGCAGTAAAAGGAGCAATTCCGAAGGTTGCATCAGCGGTAAAATCAACGATAATTTCGCCGAATACGTTTATATAATTTTCAATTACCAATGAATCGGTTCCGCCGTTTCCACTTGCGAATAATTTTACAGTGTAACTGCCGGTGTCTTCATAAGTATGAGAAAACGAATTATCCATTGTGGAAAGATAGGTGCTGTCCCCCAAATCCCAAAAAAGACTATCGTAAGCACCGGTTGTTAGGTTGTTGAATTGAGTGGTAAAAGGAACAATGCCAGCTGTTGAATCCGCTTGAAACAATGCATTTACCGGTTCGTAAACCTTGATGTAATTTTCCTTTGTTTTTGTGTCCGACACATTCCCACTGGTTGTGGCAGAAATTATGGTTAGAGAAACATCGTAATCTTTTACTATATAATTACCCGTATCCTGATAAGTGTGCGTTGTTAGGGGAATCGGTGCTGAATAAGTGGTGTCTGTTCCATCTCCAAAATTCCATTCCCAGCTAATAATATTTCCGGTTCCCGGACAGGATAGATCGGAAAAATCAACCGTAAGAGGAGCAATACCTATTTGTGGAGTTCCGCTGAAATCTGCCACGACCACATTTTGATCGAACGAGTAAAATCCCATATCTGCGATAGTTCCATCCGGATCGGGTGGGGAAAGCGGATCGCCGGCATCAATACAAGGACTTTCCCAGAGTAAGTGAAAATCATTTCCGGAAAGATTGCTAAAATGCGGGTCATCAATCAGGTTGTAGAAAACATCACAAGAATCTCCATTTGCATTGGTGCTAACGTATTCTCCCCAAGATGGATTAGAGTTTCCTCCAAAATTCTCGGGTGTATTTCCGTGAATATCCGAGTAGCGAAGATTTATATAACAATCGCTGGTTGCCGGATAAATCCCCTCTCCTGTGTTAAATGCTATAATGCTGTTTGAAAGACTCGCACTTGAATTTTCCGTGAAATAAAATCCACCCCCCAAACCGGATAAATCCACAGAATTTTTGGCAACGGTGATTTTTTTTATGATAGGGCTTGAGGACTTGCAATAAAATCCACCACCGTTAATTGTAGCAAAATTATTATCAATGATCAATTTGGATATTGTGGGATTTGAATCCTGGCAGTATATTCCACC
>JAYEKN010000254.1 GCA_034661015.1 Candidatus Cloacimonadota bacterium | reverse complement strand
GAAGAGCACCGCACACGCCAAACATTATAGGAATTTATCTTGCATAAAAATGTAGATATGAAAAAAACTTATTGAAAGTTGATAAGGAGAATATTCAAATGAACAAAATGCTAAAATATGCTATTTTCGCTATCTTTATAATTTGCATTTTAGCGATGATTTCTTTTTGGATCATAAAAAATAATGATCAGAAATTACGAGATATATTACTGGAAAATGCCAGCATTGTTTCTGCATCAATTGATATTAATGAATTAAAAAGCCTAACAGCCAATCAATCAGATTTACAATCACAAACATATCAAGACCTTAAAAAACAATTATTCAATATCCGAACATCAAATGATTCTTATAAATTCCTTTATTTACTTGGAATGAAGAAAAATAGTAAAACTGTTTTCTTCTTCATTGATTCGCAAATACCCGAATCACCGGATTATGCTCCACCAGGCGAAATATATTCCGAAGTGTCGGATGAATATATCAATGCATTTAAAACAAAAAAGCAAATGACAGTTGGTCCGGTTACCGACCGCTGGGGGACAATGATAACAGCATTAATCCCAATTTTAGATGACAAAAATGGTGAGTTAATTGCAATTCTCGGATTAGATATTATAGATGATAAATGGCAAGAAACAATTTATGTTCAAAGTTTCCCAATAATTGGTTTTATAGCATTTGTCATTCTGACAATTATCGTACTATTACTTATTAAAAGAAAATTTATCAAAAGCATTAAGGAAAGCGAAGAGAAATTTGCCAAAGCATTTCATTCCAATCCAGCAATTATTGGATTAAGCGATCTGGAAACTGGTGAATATATAGAGGTTAACCAATCTTTTTACGATATTCTCGGTTTTGAACCGGGTGAGGTAATCGGCAAAAAAGCAAGCGATTTGGTAAAATTAGATAAAGAATTCAGGGATGAAACAATTGCTGAGCTCAAAAAGAATGGATCTATATACAACAAAGAGGGAATTATATACGCCAAAGATGGCAGACGAGTTTCTGTTTTATTGTCTGCTGAAGTAATGCAAATTCAGGATAAAAAATACAACCTCACGTCCGCTCTGGACATCACCGAGCGCAAACAGGCGGAGGAAGAAATACAGAAGCAACTTACAGAAAAAGAAATTCTTCTGCGGGAAGTCCATCACCGTATCAAAAATAATATGGCAAGTATTAAAGCACTTTTATCTCTACAATCTAATTCAACTACTAATCCTGAAGTAAAAAAAGCGCTGAAGGAGGCAACCTCCCGGGTTCAAAGTATGCATATTCTTTACGATAAGTTATTATTATCTAAAGACCTCCGTGAAATTTCAATCAAAAACTACATTGAAGACATCATAGATTCACTTCATGATGTGTTTGCTGGTACAGACAACATAATTATTGAAAAACATATTTCAGATTTTAGTATTTCATCAAAAAAGGCAACCACTATCGGAATTATCATTAATGAACTTATGACCAATGTTTTCAAATATGCGTTCAAAGACTGTAACGATGGATTGGTGTCTATCTCTATTGAAAAAGATGAAAAGATGGTCACTATCACTATTAAAGATAATGGTGTTGGAGTTGATGAAAAAATTTTGGAAAACAAATCACCCGGTTTTGGTCTCACTGTGGTTAAAATGCTGATTGAACAATTAGAAGGTACTTACAGCATTGAGAATGACAATGGAACTAAAAGCGTCATACAGTTTGAATTATAGTTCTTTGACCAAGAGGTTCTCATCGTCCGTAGTCTCCGGAATAGGAGAATTAGAGAATATTTTAAAAATAAATAAATCCCCAAAATCCCCCTAA
>JAYEKN010000253.1 GCA_034661015.1 Candidatus Cloacimonadota bacterium | reverse complement strand
TCCATTTCTCCCCCTTTTTTTGCTTTCATTTCTGAAGTAAGCAAAAACAAATTGCTGCATAATGTTTGGAGCACGCCACGATTCTTCTTGCTTTTCTTCTTGCTTATTGTGGGCACGTTTGTTATAGGCAAAATCTACAAATTCAGCAAAGATTCATCACCGGAAATGTTTCGTATCTTCAATCTCAAAGGCTTTTTATTGCTTTTAATTTTACCATTCCAGAAATCTTTTGTCTTTTGATTATTGAAGCTGACAAAACCCAATTTATCGATTTTAATTTCAAAGTCACTTTGCCATTTACCTTTATTATTTGTGCAATCGAGACTAACCAACTCTATTAATTCTAAACCTTCATCACTTATATTTATTGGAGTAAACTTCTTACCTTTTTTTATGGATTGTAAATTTCCTTTTTCATTAAACTCATCAATTTTTTGAATTAAACGATCACTGATAAATTTAGTAATTACAGTTGCGTAAATATCATCTTTTTTTATAGTTTTGCATTCTACAATATCTTCAACAACTACATCGTGCAAAAGGTTTTTTAGATCTTTTAATTCTACACTTATTTGAGTTGCATTATTGTCTTTTATAAATTGTTCAATCTCTTTATAGTCGATAATATCTATATAATAAACAATTATTTTTTTAGCTGATATTTCAAGGTTTTGCAATTCTTGATTTACAATTTTATTAATTAAGGGTATATCCAATAATTTCTCTTTGCTATCAACTAAGTTGGGAACATAAACAGGAATTGTACCGAGTTTACTATCTTGTATTGCACCAAACCAGAATTTACTTACACCTTCAATTCCTTGTTGCAAACTTGGAATAAGCATTGCCATTTTATCCATAGTTTGAGCAGGATTACGAAATAGGTTTACACCGTCTTTTATCTCCATTATTTGAAATTCTGCCCCTGCTTCTTTCAAACGGTCTCTTGCAGTTTGTATGCTATTTACTCCCACATCACAATGTATAAATTTCCTACCCAAATCATTGGAAACTTTTGCTGTTACACCGCTACCACCAAAGAAATCGGCTACTATCATATCTTTGTTTGATGATGCTTTAATTATCCGTTCTAAAAGAGCTTCTGGCTTTTGAGTTGAATACTCATTTTCTTTTCTTTCTTTTGCCATTGAATTTAAATAGGCAATGTCATCCCACCAATCCTTTGCTCTTGTTCCTTCTTTTTTATATAACTTATATTTTTTCCCATTCAGATATTGCCATCTATACTCACCTTTTTCATCTTTTCCAGTAAAATGTGCCCCACCGTCTGCATAAGCTTCATAGACTGTATTCCAGATATATTCATCGTTTTTTGAGAACCAATATATAATATCGTGTGAATTTTGATAATAATTTGCATTTGCACTCCAACGTCTATATGCCCAAATTATCTCGTTTTTAAAATTATCTTCACCAAACACTTCGTCCATTAAAATTTTCACGTAATGCCCGATTTTTGTATCAAGATGTACATAAATACTTGCTGTGGCACTCATAATAGATTTGATTGCTTGCAAATTTTCATACATCCAATTTAGGTAATCTTCTTTTTTCCAAATATCACGATACATTTTATCTTCAAATGCACGTGAATCACTATTATCCATTTCTTGTTTCGCTTGTTTAACTTTTTCAGCAAGTTTTGGATTTTTACGGATATATACTTTTTTAGCATAATCGGCACCGCTGGCAAAAGGCGGGTCAATATAAACCAGATCAACTTTTATGTTTTGCTCTTTTAAATAAGCACAGGCAGAAACACATTCACCTCGAATTACAAGGTTTTCAGAATTTTTTCCAACTTGTTCTATTGGTTCAACTTCATAAAATGGCATTCCTCGTTTTAGGCGATCGTAAACTTTATTATTATCTCTATATCGTAATACTCTGCGAGTTCTACTGAAATTATCTAAAACAGCTTGTCCTTCAACGGTATTTGGGGTAAATGGAATATATTTTTTTGGCATTTTTTATCCTCTCAATCTTTAAAGAAATTATTTATTTTACTATTCATTTTACTTAAATTTGTAGTTAAATCATCGCTATCTACAAGATACAGGAAATCGAATTTATTATAACCGAATTTATCTTTATTTTGTTTCAGAAATTCAGTTTCAACAAATTTGCGTTTGTTTTGAAATACAGGATCATTTTCAAAACCTCTACCTTTTGTCTCAATTATCAAAGCTTTATAAATTTGTTTCCCTTTTCGTTTAATTATCAAAAAATCTGTAGTATATTTTCCGATATTTTTCCAGAAATATTTTTCTTTAGCAAAACATTTAATTACAAATTCTGTTAATCCCCGCTCTCCATTATAGTAAATTTCCAAATCTTGGTTTTTGAAATCGGATAGATTAAGAGTTTTCTCTAAAATTTCTTTTTCAAAACCACTTTGTATAAAATTGTAGGGTAAATAATGAAATGTTTTGCCTTTACTTTTCACTGCTAATGAATGTTCATAATTTTTCTTAAAGCTGTCATAAGAAATAATCATATTTTCTAATCCTGAACCTTTAAGGCTTTTTTTATATATGTCATAAAGTTTTTTTACATCATTTTCATCTACTTCTACCGAAGTATTATTTTCATCAAAATCTAATATTTTTTTCGTATCAGCTTGGTTTGGGTACAAATTTTCATTTTTATCTACAGATTGTAATTTACTTGCTATAAGAAGATTAGCATTCTCATTTACTATTTCTTTTTTAGTCTGTAAATTTCTTTTAATACTAAATGCTTTTCTTATTTCTGAATTAATATGATATAAGTCGTAGAGTTCATTGAAAAATAGTGAGTTTCTTTCTTTAAATGAGATTTTATTGAAAATTGACATTAATTCAGTTTGGTATTTATTTAAATCAGCAATAGAAATATTATTAAAACTTTCTTTTGAAATTTCAAAAAGCCATTGGTTGTAATTTGCAAAGTTAGTTCCAGTCTGCTCAATAAGTTTAATATCTGCTTCATCAATATTATTAAGACCGCTTGTTTTAATAATTGCAGATTTTTTAAAATTATCAATTTCCTGTAACAATGTTTGTAATTTAAATTTAGTATTTGGCTTTTCTTCTTCATTAATGGAATTATATGTTATTTGAAGCTGATAAAATTCAACTTCTGGTAACTGTAAATGATCGATTCTTGAAAATCTTTCAATTTTTTCTGAAGCCGATTTTGCACCAAGTTGATTTAATTCTTCGATACTTGTATGTTGTTCTTTTTTCAATTGATTATTTAACACTTTTGCATTGTATTCATTAAGCCATATTCTTGCTGTTTCGTATGTATTCTTATCAACTTGACGGAGACATCTGCAAGAAGTTTGAAGAACCATATTTTTTGGACTATCACCTTTTTGAGATAAAACAATACCTGTTAAACTTTGGCAATTCCATCCTTCTTTTCCAATCTGAACTAACAAAACATAGCGTTTTTTTATAGCAGAAATTGTTTTTGGAACATCAAGCGTATTAAATAGGAGTTTGTTTTCTGGAGGAAGTTTATAGTCTTTATTTCCTCCGTGATACCTTAATATTTCTTCAGGATTAATTTTTAAGGTTCCAGTTAAAAAGGGATAAATTTCTTCTTCAAGATTTTTGATATTACTGCAATAAATTGCAAGTTTTGCTATGTTTCCGTTTTCATAAACCTTGTTCTTGTAGTGTTCATTAAAGTCGTTTATACCTTTCTCAATTACTTGAAATTTATCTAAGTTTTGGGCAACTTTTACTTTAGGTGTTTTTAGAAAATTATTTATAGCTGAAATTAAAGGATAATAATAAACTGTATTTGTAATTTGAGAAAATTTAAAGAAAGATTCATCAGTAACATTTATTTTATCAGCTTTTGATAAATATGGAGTACCTGAAAAACCAAAAACAGTTGTAATATTTCCTGTGTTATACCATTTGTTCACAACTTGCCTTAATTTAATATCTCCTTTTGTTGCGTGATGAACTTCATCAATCAAGATTGATAAATTTGGAATTTTACCAATTAAATTTCTGAGTTCATTTGCATATTTGTCTTTTTCATCTTCTGTTTTTTCAAATAATTCTAATTGTTCGGTTAGATAAGTTCTATTTAAAATAACTTTTTCTGCATTAACTACAAACACCTGTCCGAATGGATTTGGCAAGTAATGATTTACTTTTTGGGCATTTGGATTTCGTGCTCTAATACTTTTGCTACCAGTTTTTGCTTTGTCGAGAATCTCGAAATTTAATTTGCTTTTTATTTTACTTGCAGCTGGTTCGGGTAATACCCAACTTGGATCAAATTTCTCAATTTCTTTTAGACTCGGAACTATTGAAGATTTTAAACCAGATGGAATTAGAACAAGAAAATTATGAGCGAAGTTTTTATTTTCAGGTTCGTTTTCAGCAAAATACAAATCAAGATAGATCATGGCAGCCATTAAAAAAGTTTTTCCAGCTCCCATCGGTAAACTCATAAGATAATCAGGATAATGAACATTATAAAAAATGTCCTTAATTATTTTATCGTAATTAATGCTTTCTGGTTTGTCGATGATTAATTTCTCAAGGTTTGGTAATAGGGCTGTTGTTCCATTTTTTTGTCTTGCAAAATCAAATAAGGACAATGCTTCTTTTTTTTTAGAAAGGAAATCTCTTGTATGCTGATTAATGTTTAGTTTAGATAAATCTGTTCCGTTTGTAAAAAAACCATCTGAGAATAATTGCCAAAGCGGTTTGTTTTCTCCTTTTATTTTTAGGAACAGATAAATTTCAATTGCTTGAATTTGGGTATCTCGTAATTCACCCTTATTTTGTATATATTTTATCAGCTCTTTTATTGTACAATTTTCAGATTGCAACCATTGTTTAGATTTAAGTTCGATTATTCTATTTAACATTAATTTACCTTTTTCTTTTTTTCAAATAAGAAACACACATTCATTTGTCAAACATAATCTTGAATTGAGACAATTTTATAAAAGATACTATTATTTTGTTGTTTTAAACTATTTGCCTATAATGTTTGAGTGCGATGCGGAATCGGAAGATTACTATACTTGAACCATCAATATAACTTTCTTTCATCCAGAACTGCATATCTCATCCTTTCCCACAAAATTTTAAACATATATTTTCGGTTGAAGATATATCTTGTCAAATTAAGCGAAATATTTTTCTCCAAAATCATCCCATTTTTTTTCACAGACCGGATTTTCAAAACGCTCTTTTTGAAATTCCAAATTACTATCTTCAAGTTTAAAAACGAATGATTTGACAAGGTTTTTATCTCATAATTTAAATGAAGAAAAGATTTTGTTAAGAGAAAGGTGAATTTTTTTATGAATTCAAGAATATTACATTTTTTTAGTTCGTTACTATTCTCAATTTTTATTACGCTGTTTTTTAGTTTTTCATTAATAGCACAGTCTTCCGAATATATGAAACCACCTCAAGATATCGTTGATATCGTGGATGCTCCCTACAATCCCACAATGAGAATTAGCCCTGACGGGAAATGGATTGTTCTATTAGAAAGGGAGAAATTTCCCCCATTAGAAGAATTAGCGGAGAAGGAACTGGCACTCGCAGGTAAAAGAATAAATCCCAAAACAAACGGACCAAGCCGGTCAATTTATTATAGAAAGATGCAGCTTCTTTCTATGGCAAATGAGAAGAAATTTGATTTAAAAATTTTTCCCGATGCAAAAATTGAGGACGTTAGCTGGTCTCCGGATAGTAAAAAAATTGCATTCATCCTCGAAAAAGAGCATGGATTGGAATTGTGGGTTGCTTTCACAAAATCGAAAACTGCAAAAAAACTTACAGATGCAATCGTGAACGATGCTTATTATGGAAGTCCTTTTAGATGGATGCCGAATAGTAAAACAATTTTATACAAATCTATTTTAAAAGATCGGGGAACACCACCTTTGGAAACGGAAGTGAAAATTTCTCCAACGATAATGCAAAATGAAGGGGAGGAAGTTCAGGTTCGCACCTACCAATCCCTTCTCCGGAACGATTATGATGTGAAACTTTTCAAATATTACATGACTGCTCAATTGAATAAAATTGATTTAAAGGGAAATCAAACAAAATTCGGATTATCAGGAATTATCCGCAACTATTCTCCCTCCCCCAACGGGAAATACATTTTGATGGAAATCACCCATCCACCTTTTTCTTTTATCGTGCCCGGCTATCGCTTTCCAAAATCAGTAGAAATATGGACTGATAGAGGAAAACGTGTAAAAACAATTGCCGAACTTCCGCTTGCAGAGGATATTCCGATAAGTCATGGATCTTGCAGAAAAGGTCGTAGAAATTTTGAATGGAGTGCCACCGCACCCGCTACCTTGTTTTGGGTGGAAGCCCAAGATGAAGGTAATCCATCTTTGCAAGTGAAATATAGGGATGTGGTTTATTCACTCGAGGCGCCGTTTGAAGGAATTGCCAAGAAAATATTATCCCTAACGTTCCGCTACGGAGGGATTGATTGGGGAAATGATACTCTGGCAATTTCTTATCAATATTCCCGAAAAGATAGAAGAAAAATAGTCGCTTCTTTTAATCCAAACAAGGAGAATGCAGAACCGAATGTTCTTTTCGACAGGAATTACGAAGATCAATATTCAGATCCCGGGAATTTCATATCTCATAAAAATGCCTTTGGAAAAAGTGTTCTTGTGTTTGGTAATACGCAAAATATCCTCTACTTGAAAGGAGACGGTGCTTCACAAAAAGGCAATATTCCTTTTTTGGATATATACAATTTGAAAACAAAAACAGCAAAACGTCTCTGGAATTCCCAAGCCCCATTTTACGAAAGATTTGTCAGATTTATCAGTAAAGATAAAGACGAAATTTTGATAAGACGCGAATCGAAAACCTTGCAGCCAAATTATTATCTTTTCAATTTGGACAATAAAAAATTAGAACAAGTAACCCATTTTCCCCATCCGCATGAACAATTAAACGGAATTCAAAAAGAGATGATTAGATACAAACGAAATGACGGCGTGGAATTAACCGCTACTTTGTATTTGCCTGAGGATTATCAGAAAAGCACCGAGACTTTACCCGTTTATATGAAAGCCTATCCTCATGAGTACAAAAGTGCCAGTGCTGCCGGACAAGTCAGAGAATCACCCTATAAATTCATCTGGATTTACCAATGGTCACCCCAACTCTGGATTTCGCAAGGATTTGCAGTTTTAGACAATCCGGCAATGCCGATAATCGGCGAAGGCGATGAGAAGGCAAATGATACTTTCGTAGAACAATTGGTGGCAGATGCGGAAGCTGCCGTTGATGCAGTGGTGAATATGGGAATCGGTGATCCGGACAGAATTATTATTGACGGGCATTCTTACGGAGCATTTATGGTGGCAAATCTTATGGCTCATTCAGATCTGTTTGCAGCAGGAATTGCTCGTTCAGGTGCATATAATCGCACTTTGACTCCGTTTGGTTTTCAGCATGAAGACCGGACTTATTGGGAAGTTCCGCAAGTTTATCTTGCAATGTCGCCCTTTATGTATGCGGATAAAATCGAAGAACCCCTTTTGCTCATTCACGGAGAATGCGATAATAATTCGGGCACTTTCCCAATACAAAGTGAAAGATTTTACCACGCCCTAAAAGGGAATGGTGCTACCGTTAGGCTTGTGATCTTGCCTTATGAAAGCCATTCCTATAGATCGCGTGAATCCGTTATGCATGTTTTGTGGGAAATTAATCGTTGGTTAAATAAATATGTGAAAAATGTTAACTCGAACAAAGGAGAATGATCATGAAAAAAAATATATTTATTATTATTTTAAGTTTGTCATTAATTCTTATCACGGTTGCAAGCCTATTTGCCGATGAAGTAAATGGCGAACTCTATGACATTAATGGAAAAAATATCCTCAAAATCTGGGGAACTCATTCGGAGCGAGGATATGCCTATGGATTTTTGATGCAAGCCGGAATTACCGATGTGATGAAAAATTATATTCTCGGACAGGTTTTTATGAATAATTCTATCGCTTATGAAAATATACGCACCTATTTTGAGAATTATTATGGTATCGAGCAGAAGTATATTGACGAAACCGAAAGCATGATAACCGGAATTCAAGAAGGAGGAGGAATTTTGTATAGTACGGTTTTAGGTCGAGATCTGGATTATATTGATATCTTGCTTTGTAATACCATCGTAGATCTTTCAGCCAGATTTTCGATACTTGGAGATGTTATGCATTGCTCCGGTATTTCCAGTTGGGGTGAAAGCACGGTTCAAGACCCGGAACTTGCCGGCGAATCAATAATTACCAGGCTTCTGGACTGGACTCCGTCTCAAACTTTGTTGGATAATCAGTTGATAATTGTGAGTATCCCTTCAGAGGCTGATGAACAGGGTTGGATCTCATTTTCTTTTTCCGGTATGTTGGGTTCGCTTTCGGGGATTAATGAAAGTGGCGTTACCGCTTTTATGGATGTGGGAAATAATAGCAATCATCCGAATATGGAAACACTTCACCCGATTTTTTTATCAATTCGGAATGGAATCGAAAGTGCGGATTATAATGGTAACGGACAGTGCAATCCGGACGATGTGGCTGCTGCGATCGAGGACAAATTGCATCTGAGTGGCTCAATAACTCATTCGATCTGCTCTACGGAAAAGGACAGTTTTGCGATCGTGATAGAATGCAATAATGCAAGCGGAGTAGCGATCAGAAATGTTGAGAACAATACTGTAGTTCCCGGCGATAATCTTGTTGCTACGAATCATTTCCGCGAATTATATCCACCGGTTTACTGCTATCGTTATAATAATATTGTGGATTCACTTGATGCGAATACGGAAATATCGTCTGAAAGAAGCTGGAATCTACTTTGTGGAGCAGCCGGAACTTATGGAAATATCCAGACAATTCAGTTTATCCCTTTTAATGGAGAAATTCTCTGGGCAACTTCACCCAATCCGGCAAATCCAGCCTACACACAAATTCCTGCTGAATTCGATTTGCAAGAATTATTTGATTTAAATAATGTTACTCCTCCCATTGTTGAAAATAATTTGCAAATTTACGCTCATCCGAATCCATTTTCGAAAAATGTAGAAATTTCCTATAAATTACCGGAAAATATAAGAAGCAGTCAGATTGAAATATTTAATATTAAAGGGCAACTCGTTGCAAAATTTCGTATTGAAAATTCAGAATCGGAAATTAATAAAATCGTCTGGGATGCATCAGGTTATTCTGCCGGAATTTACTTTTATAAATTTAATATTGAGAAAAGTCCGATTGGTAAGATGGTTTTGATGAGGTAATTGTCTGTGCAAAAAAGGAAAAAAATGATAAAGAAATTTCAGTTTATTGATTCATCTTTTTGCAGCGAAAATGAAAGTGTTGACGGAAAATATTTATATCAGATATTTACAAAGATAAAGAGGTAATATGAATAAAGAAAATCAAA
>JAYEKN010000252.1 GCA_034661015.1 Candidatus Cloacimonadota bacterium | reverse complement strand
ACAGCTTCTTTCGCAGCAATTTTACAATCTTTTCTTGGGGTCGCCATTGTTAAAAGAAGTTCCACTATTTCGTAATCGTGAAATCCGGACAATCCGTTATCCAGAAATTTTTCTCTAAGCCTTTCTCGGTGTCCTTGGTTACTGTTTTTCATTTTCAGGTAATTTTTCAATCACAATTTCAATAATTATTTTCACCATAAATTTTAATTAAGTTCAATTTTTATTTCTCTTACAACCTGCCAAAACAATTTTTTTCCCAAAATTTTTCTTTTCGTTATTGTTTGGTTTATGTTTGCTTTTTTTTGCTTTTTATGTCAATTTTTTCATTAAGTTTTTGATAAACCTTTTATTATTTATATTTTTTGGTAACTTATTAATTTAAATTCCAGCAAATACTGGTAAATGCCCCTAAAACCCTAATAGACCTCGATAGTAAAAAATTGTGGATAAGAAAAGCATATTAAACTTGATATAATGACAATCCATTTTTTACTTCTTATTTCGTTAATAATTTCCATCAATATCATTATCTCGCATGCTCTGGTTTTCAATGTCATCATTTTAGCCTAACTTTTTTGCACCACTTCTAGTTTAATGATCTTCATTAGCATTATCCTCTGGGATATATTCCAAATTTTTAATATAGGAATGAGTAACAAAATTGCAACAAAAATAACATAAAATAACAAAATTAAATACAAACAGATAAAAATGGTTATCTAATAAATCACCGATAAGACTTGTTTGGCTTAGATTTGTTTTTATCTGTTTTGAGTGAAAATATTATCTATTTTAAAATAGCTCCACCCAATGTAGGGAGATCAATTTTAAATTTTCCATTTTTAAGTGAATATTTTTTGCCGGTAAGCAAATTTTCTAAAGAATTCTTTTTCTGTCCCGTATCTATTTCAACCTTTTGGGATTTTGGGTAGTTATTTATTACTACAACGATAGCATTGTTTTTATCCTGACGAAGATAACCATAAACCATTCCATCGGTAAGAAGAGTTTTAAAAGAACCTGTTCGCAAGCAGGAATTTTCTTTACGAATGTGTATTAATTTTTTATAATAATTTTTCAAACTCGTCTTCTCTTGATCTTCACCATATTTCCAGTTGAATGGTCTGCGGCAATCCGGGTCGTGTGCTCCCATCATACCGATTTCATCGCCATACCAGATATGAGGTGTGCCAACGTAAGTCATTTCAAAAAGTGCCGTCAATTTCAATTTTGCCAGATTCCCTTTTACGATTTCAAGAAAGCGATTAGTATCATGGCTATCTATCAGATTCATCATTACTTGATTCACCTGAACGGGATAAGTAAACAAACCTTGTTTAATATCTTTATCAAATGTTTTTGCATTACAACTTTGCATAGCAAAAAATCTCATTACCGGGTCTTTAAAAAAAGCGTAATTCATCACAGCATCAAAGATTTCCGGATCAACCCAGTCCGTAGCATTTCCCCAGATCTCACCCACAAGATATGCGTCAGGCTTGATCGATTTTATCCTTTTATTAAATAATTTCCAGAACCAGAAAGGGACTTCATTGGGAACATCAAGACGGAATCCATCAATATCCATCTCTTTTATCCAATATTCACCAACATCGAGAACATAATTGACCACGTCCCAATTCGGATCTGCGTTTTCGACATCTTTTATCCCGTTTTCCGAGGTGTTTCCCATTGATTTATCATAATTCAGATTCGGCATCTCGCCAACTCCCCACCAGCAGTCATAATAATCTATCGGTTTGAAATCTGCGATTGGAGGATCGGGAATAGGCCACTTCTTCCATTCATACCAATGCCAATGTTTGGCGTCTTTACCATTTTTTACACAATCTTGAAAGGCAAAAAATGTTTCGCCAGTATGATTGAAGGCACAATCAATAATAATCCGTATTCCGCGAGAATGTGCATCTGTTACAAATTCTTTAAAATCTTCTGCTGAAGCGAAATGTGGGTCCAATTTCTTATAATCAACCGCATCATATTTATGATTTGATTTTGCCTCAAAAAGGGGATTGAAATAGATGATCGTAATACCCAAATCTTCGAGATAAGGTAGTTTCTGGCGAACACCTGCAATATCTCCACCGTAGAAAGACCACCAATCCGGTTTTCCGTCTGCACGATTTGGGTTGCTTTTTAAAGCTGAAATATCATACCAATCTTCTACAAAGTGAAAATATTGTTTATTGTCCGGCAGGTATTTTCCCTTTTGCGGTGGTTGATTTACACCCTTATAATACCATTCAGAGAAATCCTGATCATTAGATTTGTCTCCATTATAGAATCTATCACAGAAAATCTGGTAAATTATCCCGTTTTTCACCCAGTCGGGTGTAGAGAAGGGTTTTAGAATTTCAGAAGAATAATGAAATATTTTTTCATCTTCAAATCTGTCGGTAATTTTCCCATCTAAAATATAATATTTTTTCTCTCCATCTTGAAGCACAAAGTAATAATCAAATTCTTCATCAGTAGAGGTAAGATTAATTATCCTATTATAGTAATCGAACGTATCATCATTTCCGATCAGTTCCATTGCTATCAATTCGCCACCCTTGTTGAGATATACTTTTTCCACATCTCCTGAATAAACTTTTGTTTTAAATTCAATTTTTTTTTTGGAGATCGGATTTATCGTTTGCAGGGATTGGTCTGTAGGGATTCCAGAAGTTGTAATCATTCCGGCTTGTTTCTCAAGAACAATTTTTGGAAATCGGTCATCAACTTCGATGATGGAATTTTTCCCACCAAAACTATCATCTTCAAATTGAGCGGCGCTCATATCCGCTACCCATTCAGAACCATTGACCAAAAACTTGTAGGAATATTTTCCTTTTTTCAGTAGAAGTGAAACTTCATAATGATTGTCGTCCGCTTTATGCATCTTTGTCATTTTTTGATTCCAGCCATTAAATGAACCTGCGAGGTAAATGTCGGTTATTTCTTTTTCCGGTTTATAATGAAATTTTACGTGATGGAGAGCTTCTATTTCGGAAATATCTCCAACAATATCAATTGAGTTTTGTAAACTAAAAACGTTCCCCACTTGTTCATTTTCCCCTATATTTGCTTCAAACTTTCCACCCATATTTTTATATCAATCTGAATATCCGCAATCACAATCTACTAATTTTACAATTTTTTCAATTCGAGTTCCTTCTGAAAAGTCCATAGAATTCGAAATTGAAACTACAGCATCAAAAAGATAATCCGTTCTTTCGGGAAGATTACCGCACTTTATGGATTCCAAATCGCTGATGGAAATATTCTTCAAAAGAAACTTTGGGGCAAAGTTTTTTTCCCCATAAGGTGACATTTTACTGAATATCTCATAAAAAAATTCGGGGTTAATTTCATTTTTTTCAACACAATAATCTATCATTACCTTTTCGCCTGCGTTAATATTTGGTTGATATTCCGTTGAAATTTGTTCAATCTTTTTTTCGATTTTCATTACTTGATTCGGGATACATGTAAAACCCGCAGCTCGTTTATGTCCACCGAATTGGATTAAATTTTTTTTAATTTTTTGAAAGCACTTTATCCAATCAAAATCTTCCGGTCCGCGTGATTCGGCATTCACTATTGTTTCGTTTAGATGAGACAAAATCAAAGCCGGTTTATTATATTTATCGGCAATGTAAGAAGAACCTAATCCAAGATATTCTACAGGTACCTCTCCGTTTTCATCGTAATAAAAAAAGATGGCTTGGGTGCTCTTTTTCAGGTATTTTTCTTCTAAAAATTTTATCGTAAATTCAATTTCCGCTTCATTTTTCTTGAATTTGTTCTGCAGGTTTTCATAAATTTCTTTTACCTCTGATAATGTATTCGATAATAAAATATCCAATCCCAAATGCTTTCCGGCTCGTCCCCTGCCAACCGTGAGCAAAGTAATGACTTTTTTTATTTTTTCATTGAGAGATGACTCTGCATTATTTTCAATAAAATAACTAAAAAAAAGGTTGTCTGTAATCTTGAAATTATCATATAAATATTTTGCAAAAATTCGATTATCATCCAAAAGTGTAACCCTGTCTGCCACAGTGCCAAGTCCGGTGAGAAGCAAACTAAAATTATCCGAAGGAGTTGGGATAGAGTCTTTGCGGAAAAACCGATTAATAACTTGCACAACTTTGTAAGTTACTCCAACACCGGCAAGAATGCTTTCTGGAAAATCTAATCCGTTTATTTTGGGATTCACAATAGAGATGGCTGCCGGAAGCTTGTTTGAAATTCTATGATGGTCAATGATTATTGTATCAATATTATGCGATTTCAAAATTTGGATCGCATCATTTTCACTCGTGCCGATATCAACAGTTATCACCAGTTCAAAATTTTCATTTATCATCTTGTTGATAAAATTTTCCGTTAAGCCAAATTTATCAAAAATCCTGTTGGGAATATAATATTCGTGATTTTCCGAGCCGAGTTCGGAAAGGCATTGCAATAAAATGTAAGAAGAGGTTATTCCATCCACATCGTCATGCCCGAATACACAAATTTTCTTTCTTTTTTCCACTGCGGAAATTATCTCTTGGGCAGCATCTTCGAGGTTGGGTATTTCTTCCGGGTTTCTCAAATACTGAATAGAAGGATTCAAATATTTTTTTAGCCCGAATGATGACCCTTTAGCGATAAAATCGTATATGCCACGACCTTTTAGTATTGTTTCCAAAACATTGTGCACTTCATAATTCTTGATGGGAACATTTTCCCTTAATACCCAGTTTTTTTTCATGTCTTACCGAAGGTAATTCGGTTACTCTTTTAATCCGATGTATTTGAAATATAGGCTGGATCTGCTTGAGGTATCTCTTTATTTTTTTTGTATTTTTTGGGATTTATCCACCTATCAAAAGACGAAAAACCAACGGAAATTCCAAAAATTTTATCAGCAATACCGTTATCAGAAATATTTCCTCTGGAACCATAACTAAAAACAAGATTTATACTTCCTTTGTTTTTGAATTTTAATGGCACATCAAAACCCAAAGTCATTGTTTTTTCGTAAATTGGCTTATCATTCATTTCGTATGGCAATTTTTTTAAATATCCACCGAATCTAATTGGGATCAAGATTTTTTTATTATATGGAAAATATGATAAACCTGCAGATATAAATTGGCTGTCTTTTGTATTTGGTCCGGGATTGTTTATGTTTGACCAAAAATTTCTTCTGTAATTTGTCTCAAAATAAAATTGATCATTGATTTCCGCACCAAATCCTAATCCAATTTCCGCAGGTAATTCATAAGTAGATGTAGTATTGGAAACATAATCAAGATCGGGATCATTTACGAATTCGATTGTACGATCGTTATCGCTATTCAATTTTGTTTTGGTCTGAAAAAATCCACCTACGGAGAATTTAGATATTGGCATGGCAAATCCAAATGTAAAATTCATACCGTTCATTAAATTCTCAAAATATTCTGAATAATCTGCCAAATCGCTGTTCTCAAAATCAATTTTGCTTTCGTCATTTGTATAACCATAATTAAAATTAACTTCAAAACCGAGAGCTATATCTCGTATTTCTTTTGCAAATGAAACGCCAAATTGATTTATTTCACCTTCAAGAGAATTGTCGAAATCAATGTTGCCAAAATTGGCAATGGAATCTTTCACGCCTGTTTCTAATCCGAGATGATATTTATCAAAAAACTTAAATCCCATTGTTGTCTTTTTGCTTAAAGGAACTATCACTTTCACATACGGAAAACTGCTTGTTTTAGTTTCAAAATCATCTTCCGAATTTGCTTCATAAGTAGTAAAACCAAAATCTACTTTTGTGGAAAAATTCGAGTTTACCACGGTTGCATTCAAGGCAGGATTAACGGCTGATAAATTTCGTCTGTTCAATGAACAAATTCCGGTTTGCCCCATACCTGCGGAAAAATTATCCACTCCGAAATTTTCTTCCACAAAACCGAGTGGAGAAAATATTGAGCCGCCTGATAGGTTTGAAATAATAAAAATAAATACAAAAATAGTTAGAAAAAAATTCTTTCGCACGTTTTCTCCTTTATAATAAAATTATTCTTCTTTGAAAACATAAATTACACATTTTACAAATAATTCCTTTTTTAAATAAACCATTAGTAATGTTAGCTAACATCGTATTCAATTCGTGAGATTTGTGGAATTCGTGGTTCCGGTTTCAATGTTATAAGTAAACAAAATTCGCAATTTCGGATTAAAATCTTCGCTAAATCTAAGGAAAGAAAAATCTATGTTTTCATATACTGATTTTAAGAGGAATTGGTTATACTCAAAACTATCTCGTAAGATTCCCTGTGTGATTCCTGTGATATTCACCTTGAAAAATTCCTCATCTTCATCAAAATCAGAAATACTGCTTCCGGATACGCTACTGTATGAAACATCTAATGTATCGATGATATAATACGGCTTTATATCCAAATAAATTGAAGAGTTGAAAGAACTATCAATGCACGTGGAATCGAAAATTAATTCGGCATAATTGATGGATATTTTTTCAGGATCGGGATTTGGGAAGCTATCGCTTATTGCGTTTATTAATAAATTAACTAACGAATCCTTATCCAAAGAAAATCTCATTCTCGTTGGGGGTAAGTTTGCAATAGCACCATAATCCAAAGAGGAATTGTTATTGTTTTTCGCAATATAAGCGTCTTTGCTAACATCGTAAAATAAGGTATCTAAACTTCCGGTAGATTTAGTGTATATAATTTGCAATTGGGGTGCATAGTCGGTTTCGGCTGAATAGAATTCTGCAAAATTATTTGTTATTTCGGGTGCAGAGAAAATAATTCCGTAATTTATCGTATCCTGTTCAATCCAATTTTCAACTACAGTTTTATCAAAGGAAAATGTAATAGTATCTCCCAAACTTGTGTCCACTGCAGTAGAAAAGGTCTGTATTTCTTCGCCAATATAATTATTGAGAGTATCCCAAATGACTGTACTTTCCAGCCATTGTTTTTGGAGTTTGTTAATCTGAATATTAAAATCATCTCCCAACTGATTTCTTTTTACAATCCGAATTTTGCAAGTGTTTATTTGCGAAATTGAGTCCAACCAAGTTGTATCCGGTAAAGAAAGAAATCTGAAGACACCTTTGGCGATTACATCATGAAATGATCCCACTACGATTGTAGGATCTTCGTAATAATTTTTGATGCTATCTTCATAGGATTCTGTAAATGAAAATACATTTAAAAGAGTATCTGATTCGATAATATAATCGTATTGTATTCCGAATGGACTTTTTTTACTTGTGCATGCTACAATAATTAATGTTATAGCAAAAATGCTGAAAATAAATTTTTTATTCATAATATCCTTTTTATTTATGTTAATAATTTAAAAGAGTAGAATTAGTAGGTAATGTGAATATGTGGAAAACTTGAAAGAAGTAAATATCAGTCAATGTTCTTTGAATTTTATTTTGTGAATATTTTTGTTCATAAAAAAAAGTTATCCACAAATGATAAATTATTGTGAAAAAATAATGCGAAAAAAATGAATTATTCACGTTTATCAACATACCTGTTTGTAAATTTGTGAATAGTTAAAAAAAACAAATATAAAAGTGTTTTTCATTGTTCGATTATATTAATAATTTCGTTAATTTGCGAGCGAAAATTTGGAGTTTCGTCCATTTTAGCTAAAATATTTTTTTTAGCATAAATAACAGTGGAGTGATCTTTTTTATTGTAATGATTGGCAATTTCTAATAGAGATAATTCAGGTAAAAGTTTTGAGGAAAGGTACATAGCGATTTGTCTCGGGAAAGCAATTTCTTTTTTTCGAGTTGGTTCTTTGATCTGGTTTTTACCAATTTGAAAATATTTTGCCACTTCTTCTTGAATTACATTTATTGTTATCGGGGGGTTTCTGTTTGACATCAAGTCTCTGAGAATTTCTTTAGTGTCCTGAATTGTGAGTTGCAAGGGGCGAATGTTTTTATAGGAAGTGAAAGCAAGTATCTTAATCAATGATCCTTCCAATTCTCTGATATTGTGATGGCAATTATTAGCGATAAATTCAAGAATTTCATGATTTAATTCAACATCTTCCTCTTTACATTTCTGTTGTAGAATCGCAAAGCGAGTCTCGTAATTCGGTTTTTTTAAGTCGGCAATTAAACCCCATTCGAATCTTGAAACAAGACGGTCTTCTAATTTTTGAATTTCTTTGGGAGGACGATCACTGGTAAGTATAATCTGTTTTTTTGCGTTATACAAGGTGTTGAAAGTGTGAAAAAATTCTTCCTGACTACCCTCTTTTCCTGCTAAAAATTGAATATCATCGATCATCAACACATCGAAATTGCGAAATTTTTTGCGGAAATCCAGCGTAGTGCTTTTTTGGATTGCAGTGATCATGTCGTTTGTAAAATCTTCAGATGAAGTGTAATAAACACGATTAGCTCTTGTGTTATTGACAACGTAATTCCCGATGGCTTGCATTAAATGAGTTTTTCCCAGACCAACACCCCCGTACATAAAAAGGGGATTGTAAACTTTTCCCGGTTCATTCGCAATAGCTTTTGCTGCGGAATATGCAAAATGGTTATTATTGCCGACAATAAATCTATCAAAAGTATATCGCGAATTCATTCCTGTTTCACGAGGAGTAATTAGGTAAGTTTTCAACGAAATATTGTTTGATTTTTTTTGAGGTCCAATAAACTCTATTGAAATTTTATTCTCAGTAAGGTTGTAAGCTATTTCTTCCAAAAGAGATTTGTAATGCTGTTCCAACCAATCTGCAAAAAATCTGGACGGTGCTTTGATCGTTAACGAATTTTCAATTAGACTGAACTGCTCGGTTTTTTGAAACCAAGTAGAATAGGTCTGTTTACCAATCGTTTTTTTTGCTTCTTTTAAAATACTATTCCACAATTCTAAACTTTTCATTTTAATCCTATCTATTCAATAATTAGAGTCTATCCGTAAAGTAGCATATCAAGTAAAATATATTCTTCATCCTTTTTACAACTCATCCCCTAACCCCTTCTCTTCAAAGAGAAGGGGAACTTTTGTCTCCCTCTCCTTGATAGGAGAGGGTCGGGGTGAGGTCGAAAAATACTACTTTACGGACAGACACTAATTACACAATTTGACAAAACATTTATTATTTTATTCACAAATTACCAACAAAAAATATTGATTTTTAATCAACATCTATATAGTTGTTTAAAGAATTATCATACATCATTAGGTTTTTTTTATTAACATTATCAAAAATACCAATAACGAAAAAGAAACCAAAATGGTTGTGAAGTCAATCGGTATGTCAAACAAATCGTATATAATAATTTGTAGTTTTAAATTTTTTTTGTTAGAGAAAGCAATTTTATAATTAGAGCCCATCCGTAAACTAACAATTTTGCAATGATTCTCCGCAGGTAATTCGACACTGATAAACACTGATTTTGCTGATGAACACTGATACTACTCTTTTTGTAATTAAATTTTATCTTGCGAAAATCCACT
>JAYEKN010000251.1:5119-9537 GCA_034661015.1 Candidatus Cloacimonadota bacterium | reverse complement strand
GGGATTTGCTTGAATATTCGTTAGAAAATATTCCGGTGTTGTTGCAGTTCTCTTGTCACAAGAAATCATCACAAACAAGGTTGAAATAATTATCATTGATAGAATTGATATGCTTAATATTTTTTTCATAATATCTCCTATTGTTTGGGATTAATCAATCTTTTTTCCAGATTTTTGTCAATATCGGTCTCTACCGCATCTACAGAAAGATCGACAATACGGGGAGTAATTTCAATGATTAAATCTGTTTTTCGCATTTCTTTTTCTTTATGCTGAAAAAGTTTACCTATAAAGGGAATATCACCCAAAAAGGGAAATTTATTTGTCTTCACAGTCAAAGTAGAACTAAGCAAACCACCGATAACAATTTTCTTTCCATTTGGAACAGTAACCGTAGTAACAGCTTTTCTGACCTTTGTTCTTGGTATATAACCGCCAACGAGTTCCATTACCGAGCTCACTTCCGGTTCAATCTTCGTAGTGATTTGTCCAGCACTATTAATCGAAGGTTTTATCATAAGCATAATCCCGACCTCTTCCCTTTCGACTCGAATTTGTTTATCATTATCTTCTACAACAAAGGGAACAACTTCACCGATATGAATATTTGCTTCTTCTCCGTTTAAAGCCGTAATTCTGGTATCAGTCAACAATTTTGCAGCATTATTTTCTAAAAGCCAATCAATCGTAACGTCAAAGGCAGTAAGTTGACGACTGAAATGTCCGATGTCTTTCAATCCATCTAATTTTTGGAAATATTGATTCGTTGGTATAAGACCAATATCATTTCCTTCTTTCTTTCCAAATATTTCAGCACCGGTCGGATCGGAATAATCATAAGGTAATCCAACCCCATCGGCATTTACAGGATCTTCGGCAAGGATTGTGGTAAGATGATTAAGTTTACTCCAGTCAATTCCATATTTTTCGGCTTCTTTAATGGAAATCTCAATAAGTCTTGCTTGTATTTCAATTTGTTTTTGGGGAATATCAATTTCTTCAATCCTATTTTGAATTTCTGCAAAAGAGGAAGGATTAGCGGAAATTAGCAAAGCATTTTGACCTTCGATAGGAACACATTCACCTGGTAAAATATCCAATGCTTTTTGAATTTTTGCAGCCTCAATATAATTTAGATGAACGACATAAGAACGTTCACCTACTTCCTGTTCGATAACATCCTGTTTTCCAACAAGAAAGGTTTTATCACCTACTAGCTTATAGGTAAGTCCAACGGATTTGACAACAAGGCTCAAAGCGTTTTCTATGGGCACATCTTTCAAATGAAGGGTAAGATGTTTTTCTGTTTTTACATCCTGCTCTTCTGCTTTTGTATCCATAGCAAGCACGATGTTACAGCCGCTAATCTTTGCCATTGTGGATATGATAGAACTTATGGAAGCATCTTCTGCATCAATGGTTATTTTTGTTTGCAATAAATCATTCTCTTCCGCTTGTAATGAATAAGCTTGTAAGATGAACACAAATGCTATAGAAAACACTATGATTTTACCCCATTGAATGCCTTCTTTTTTTATATTCAAACGGGGTGTTTTGAATTGTAATCTTTTATTTTTCATTAATTCTCCTTAGGAAATTATTTCTACCAATTCAGGCTTCTATCTCTTTTATTTTTATTTTTTTTCAGCATCTCCGGTTTTGGTGGAATTTTTTCTGTTTTCAAAGTTCCCACAAAATCCTTTTGCTTATAAACAATTTCACCAGCTGTGATATTAACAATTGTTCCAAAGGCAAATTTATCCCCGATTTCATAATTTTGGGTTTTGCCTTTATATACAATGCTGGCAATTTTGTTACCGGTAGCAGGAATTATGGTATATTCCAACCGCAACATATTTTCTACCTTTTTACGCCATTCTGCTTCCATATCTTTTTGAGTTTTTACAATAAGGTTCTGTTCTAACGGATCTTTCTTCACATTGAATTTGAAACTTTTTCTGTCCTGAATTGATTGCTCTATATTATTGATCTTATCTAGAAGTCCTTTGCTAAGAGCCAAATCCTGATATGTGGAATTATAAGGGATTTTCTCAGCATGATTAAAAAGATAATAATCTTTGATACCAAAGAGAATAAAGCAAATCACAACGATAGAAATAACAAAATCCTTCAAATGATTATTTTCCATTAAGCCTCCTTGATTATTTTATATACGGAAAGTTCGAGAACTACTTTATAACGAGTTTCCAAATTTTCAGTTTTACTTCCGCGTGTATCCATCGTAATTGGCCGAACTTCGAGAGTTTTTACTTTTATCATATAATTGAATGCCTCAAGATCAGAAAGAAATTCACCAAGTTGGATATATGTGCAAACAAATTCCATTGAGTAAAGTTCTTGAGCCAAATACCTATTATCCAGTTTAATTGTTTTGGGGTCTATAGATTGAATAGAAATATGATATTTATCGGCAAGATCAGCAAGTTTGTTTACAAAAAGATTCACTTCTTTGCTGCTAATTTTTTTTTCATCGGTCATGCTATTCAATATAACCTTTGAAACACCTTTCAATTGCTCGTTTAGTACCTTTGCACTATTCAATTTTTCTTGCTCTTCTTTAATTCTTTCGTCATATTTATGAATTTTGACTATTTTGCTATTAACCTTATCGCTGCTAATATGGAAAAAAAGTAAAGTAACAATAATTATTATGGACAAGAGGATTAAGTATTTATTTCTCATCTTCTACCTCCAGGCTGAGTTTTTGTTACACAGTCAATCTGAAAACGTAAGATAGGCACATCTTTTTCATAATCTTTTCGCGAACTAACAAATTTAATTTCCGGGAAATCCGAATTAATGTGCTCGTTATTTTCCAAGATCGTAATAAATTCATTAATTAAATTGAACTCTTTCTGCTGTCTATCCACTTTTGTAATTCCAAAAATCGACAAAACGTTATTCTTGTATTGAAAATGAGTTATGGCAATTTTATCAGACATTTTTTGGGAAAATGCAACAAGTTTTTTTGCCCAGAAAATTCTCTGTGTAGTGATTTGCGCCATGCGTTTAAGATCTTTTGTAGAAAGGTATTCGCCACTTACTTTATACTGTTTAATATCCTTTTTTATATTTGCGAGTAATCTACGCCGGCTTTGAATTTTTGACTCAAGCGAAGAATTAATCAAAAAGGCAATAATGGAAAAAATCAAAACCGCAGCAGCAAATGAATAAACAGTCTTCAGAAAAGTTTTTTTCTCTTTTATCTGTTCCCTTTCCGCTTCTCCGAACTTATTTAGATTAATAGTAAAATATAATTCCGTCATCATAGCTCCATTATTCCGATCTCATTGCCAAGCCCATTGCCAATGAAAGTTGAGGATCATGTTTATCCTTAAATTTTTCAGGCATTTCCAGGTTAAGGCAAGGATTAAAGACTTCGGTTGAAATATTTAGTTGATTTTCGATGTATTCGGGTAAGCCAGTTAGCTTAGCACTTCCACCCATCAATACAATTTTACGGAAATCGCTGTTTCCGGCTTCTTTTACATAATATCTTAGAGAACGCTTCACTTCTTGTGCAATGTGCTCTTCGGTAGTTTTTTCAGAAACATCCAGACTGATTAATTCTGCTTTGCTGTCCTTTTGGGTTGACTCCTGCAATCCATATTTTAATTTACGCTTTTCTGCTTCCTCAAAAGACATTTTATGCCTGCTCATAATATCTTTGGTGAAATTATACCCAGCCCACGGTATATTTCTGGTAAAAAATTTCGTTTGCGGGCCATAAATTATCAAATTAGTTTTGTGGGCACCAATATCAAGAATAATATAAACTCCGTCTTCTATAAACGAATTCTTCGCAAAGCAATTGGAATCAGCCAAAGCCTCTACATCAACTATGCCCGGGCTTATTCCAGCATCATTAAGAATTTTTGAATGACTTTGGAGCAGCTCCTTGGTGGAGGCTGCCAGCAGAATATTCATATTGTTGGTTTTTTCTTCCACACTAAGTACCTGATAATCCAGCAACATATCCGCACTACTAATTGGTAAATGCTTTTTTGCTTCAAAGAAAAGGGCTGATTCCAGATCTTCCTCAGGTAAAAATATTGTTTTTATCTGCTTTATGCTGGTGTGTTCACCACCAATGGAAGAGATAACATGTTTCATCTTCTTTGAATTGATCTTAAGTGATCTCAACATCTTAATAAGAATGGGAGCGTTTCGATCCGGAGAAAGGTCGGATGGAGAATAATCTACATTTTTCGGAACGGTTGATAAAATCTCAAAATTTTGTAATTTGAATCCCTGATGGATTTTTTTGAGATGCACCAGTTTGATACTGTGCGAACCGATATCCAGCCCGAAACTTTCCTTAAATTGTTTTGTTTTCTTCTTTTTTGCCATATTAACTCACTTCTTCATTTATTTGTAATTTGGAGTAAAATATCCGT
>JAYEKN010000251.1:0-5019 GCA_034661015.1 Candidatus Cloacimonadota bacterium | reverse complement strand
TTTGATACTGTGCGAACCGATATCCAGCCCGAAACTTTCCTTAAATTGTTTTGTTTTCTTCTTTTTTGCCATATTAACTCACTTCTTCATTTATTTGTAATTTGGAGTAAAATATCCGTGATATTTTAATTGTAAAAAATCTTAACATTTTTTATTGCGGTGGGACTATAAATGCCCAAACCTTTGAATCGAATGCCGTGATCGTATCCTCACCCCAACCATGATAAATCTGGGGATAATCCGGAGGTTGAACAAACATAAATCTATCATCATAATGATAATCTTTTCCGTATCCGGTGGGTGGATGATCTCCGTCATAGTGATATACTTCTAAATCCCACTCCCACGGGTCCGGGTGATTATAGGGATCTGATCCGGAACGATGGACAAAACCTCTCCTCCTTTGGGCAATAGCGCCCCACATATGAATATCTCCACGTTCTGTAACAATACTATTCTGAGATTCAGGCCAGATCGGGTTATACCAAGGATAATCGGTACCATAAGGAAAACTATAATCGGGACCATTATTAGGAGGAGAATAATTTTCATAAGGAAAACCGCACATGGGATACCCCGGGGGTGGATTCCCGTGCATGATAAATCCCTGTTTATTTGCCGGAACACCAAAACTTGATGGAAAAATGAATTTATGAAAATCAATATAAGTGTATGTTGTATCATCACCTGAGTAGGGACTTATGCTTTCAAAATGTGGGGTAGAGCCATGCGGATGCTGATATTCGAAAGTGAAAATACCGTCATGATGGCAATACATCACTCCCCAAATACTTTGATCACCTTCTCCGATGGCAGCATAAGCTCCATACATATAGATTCCATTGCAATTGGGGCTTTGTATTTCTCCTGTTTCCGGATCTCGGTGCTTATATTTAATAAAAATTCTTTCTTCTGAAACCAGACCAAAATAATCAGAATAATTGGGATTGTCAGGATCATCCGGCTCGTCTCCCGGAGTGGTGCCACTATAAGTAATATCACCCGTAAGGTAGGCATTGCCGGAAGAACCCCAGGTTTGCTTGCCGGAAATACTACCCTCTATCCAAAGTTCTGCATCCACCCAAACCGATTGGTTATTCACACCCATTGCTGGTCCTGGTGTCCAAACAGTATCATAGATTGATATGTGGTTTGTCCAAACTGTATCCTCTTCTTCAAACCAATTATAACCGGCATTGATTGCATTCATAACTTCACTATGTCTGTCAGGATACCAGCTTAAAACCGGTATTTCTTTCACTTCCGCAAGTTCAATATCACCCAACCATGATGTGAATGAAGCCCCTGTGATTTTTATAGCTATAATTTCAGCATCTGAACCTGCAAAAGGGTCCATTCCATTTTGACGAATAAGATCTGCATTAGGCTCAAATTGAATTTCCGTAACTCCATCATCTTTATCCTGAAGCCCACCCAAAAAAATCTGGTCTTCCAAGCCTTCATCCAATCTTGCATTCGTGCCATCGTCCATAATATAACCGGCAGTTGTAACGAGTGCATGAAATGTGGGCCAACCACCTACATTTTGAACCCAAATATCATCGTTACTATGAACTTTACCAAAGAACTCGTCTTGACCCCAAAATTTAACTTTTCCGGCTTCAATACCTCCATCGGCATTCTCAGATGCTTCCCAATGAGAAAAATATTGGTATTGAGCTAAGCTTTCATTTCTAAGTAATCTCTCCGTATATCTTTTTACTGGGGAATAAGCTGCGGAACCACTTGATTCCGAGCCGGTTTTTGCGGTGATCAACGAGCGTATCGCCAAAGCTTGAGCAGTAGGAAATCCCATAAAATTATTTATTGATTCAAGATGTTTTGTGCTTGAAATATTATAGGTTCGGGTTCGGAACGGAAATGAGGTCTGAACAGTTCGAGATGGAATCGCTCGATTTTGATTATATTCAACCGAGAGATGAGTTCGTCTAGCTTCAGATCGAAGCAATATCTCTTCCTGAATTTGATCCTGTTCATACTGAAACTGCACATTGTCTGTTCTGGCGGATTGTAGCATTGTAGCAGAATAAACCAAAGAGGTTACAACAACAGCGATTGCAACAAGGATAAGTAAAACTCCACCTTTTTCATCTTTTAATATTTTCATAATTTTTCCTCGCTACTTTTATTCATTTCGATTAACTTTCCGTGTTTTGGATTTGCGCATTACCAATAAAAATAGATGTTTTGTAATGAATGGTTTTAGTATTTTCTCGCAAATCTTCTTCCAAACTTTGTTCATCCTTCTTCATGCGAAATCTAACACGTGCAGAAGCGATTACGCCTAACAGATAAATCTTTCCGTCAATGGTTTTTTCCGGAACGAATTGCAGGTTGAGTATTTCAAACATAGGTTCTGTGCCAAACATTCTATCACTCTCCGGAAATACCCTTATATTATTGAAAGATTTCACACCATATTGAGCGGAGGCTATTATTTTACCCTCGTTTTCGTAAAATCTGGCATAATAATCAATACCGGTGTGTAAAATTATAGGAATAATTTTTATAGAATTATCGGTTAATCCGATTTCAACTTTGTTTGCGGACGCCAACCCAATTATTTGTTCGCCGTCAGTAACATTCGCTTTAGTGTAACCATAGCGCATTGTTTCAATCGCACTGAACAGATCTTCTTGAAGCTGAATGTATAATTGAGTTTCTTGATAGGAAATTGTGAAATTAATAATCGCAAAAGTTAAAAGGGCAATCGCAAAAACAGCTAAAGGCAATGAGACAACCAGTTCTGCAAGAGAATATCCCTTTTCGTTTTTAATATTCATAACATCCTATTTAGAGTCTGTCCGTAAAGTATAGATTGGACGCAGATGAACGCTGAAAAAAAATGATTTACGCAGATAAAAAATTTAATTACAAAAAGAGTAGTATCAGCGTTTATCTGCCGAATCAGTGTTTTTCTGCGTCGAATCATTTTGTCAAAAGCCATTGATAAAATAGTAGTTTGCGGATGGACACTAATTAATAACATCTTGTCTGCGGAAATAATCTTCTCGCAAAGTTAACGATTTCGTGTAAAATAAACTCGAATTCAGCAATGAGCGGGAAGGTTCTTGCCAAGTAAGTTTTACTTCAACCTGATCAAAAATAACATAGGGAGCTACGATCATATCGGTGTGTGTTGATTTTGTAACATTAACTGTCGCTTCAATTACAGGAAGGGCTTGGGCGTCAATAACAACTCCATCATACAATGAAGGAATTCCATTTATCACAGTTTCACCATTAAGATTCTGGTAGTTATAAAACTTGATAAGATTAATTTTTCCGCTGGCAGCTAACAGTGCCACCCTGGAATGATAATGTTCCGTGGCTAATTTTCTGGCATAATATGAGCCAATAAAAAAAGATCCGAAAGATATAGTTATTACCAAAAGCACAAATATGACCTGCATCAGTCCAAAACCATTCTCAGAATGTAACAGCATAGGAAAACATTCTTTTTTTTTGAACATCAAAATCCCACTCCCGTAGCAAATGTTTTGGGATTATCGGCAACTTGTTTAGCAACTGATCTTTCAATAAGATTGTTCATCACATGATTATATAGCGATTGGTCCAGAGTCTGCATACCTTCTTTTGTTCCCGATTGAATCAGAGATGAAATTTGATAGGTCTTTTCTTCTCTAATAAGATTTCGAACAGCTGCATTGGCTACCATAATTTCCATAGCGGGAACTCTGCCACCGCCACCTTTTAGGGGTAATAATTTTTGGGCAATAACCGCTTCGAGGGATTCTGAAAGCATAGATCGAATCTGCGCTTGCTGTTCTTTAGGAAACATATCAATAATACGGTCAATAGATTTTGTTGCACTGCTCGTATGAAGTGTGGCAAGAACGAGATGACCGGTTTCAGCAGCCGTAAGAGCCAATGAAACTGTCTCCAAATCACGCATTTCTCCAACCAGAATCACATCGGGATCTTCACGGAGTGCCGATCGCAAGGCATTAGTAAATGACCAGGTGTCATGACCCAACTCACGCTGATTAATTAGTGAATTCTTACTTCTATGCACGAATTCTATCGGGTCTTCGATTGTAATGATATGGCAATGCTTTGTATCGTTGATGTGATCTACCATTGTTGCCAGAGTTGTTGATTTTCCGCTTCCGGTAGGACCAGTTAAAAGAACCAGCCCTTTATTTTTCATTGAAAGTGATCTGAGTATCTCGGGAAGATGGAGCTCTTCGAATCCTTTAATTTCATTTGGAATTACTCGAAATGCAACTGCCAATCCATTAATCTGATGAAAGGCATTCACCCGAAATCTTGTTTCATCTGATAGTTTGGATGAAAAGTCAATTTCAAGATTTTTCTTAAATAATTCCCGTTGAGAATCATTCATTACACTATAGATTATGCTTTCTGCTTCTATTTCAGAATATTTATCCAGATTGAGCTTTTTCATCATCCCATGAACTCTAATCATTGGAGGTGATCCGGCACTAATATGTAAATCAGAAGCATTGGATTTAACAGTAAATTCTAATAATTCTTGCAATTTCAATTTATCCGCCTTATAAAATTTCTATCCGCAAACCTTTAATGGGGCTCTCCCGAAAGTCTTCGGGATGATAACCGCTCTAAGCAACGATTGTTGCTGATTCGTTGTTCCTTATCCCGACAAATCGGGAAAAAGACACTTTGCAGACAAAATTTCTATTTAGAGTCTGTCCGTAAAGTATAGATTGGACGCAGATGAGCGCTGAAAAAAAATGATTTACGCAGATAAAAAATTTAATTACAAAAAGAGTAGTATCAGCGTTTATCTGCCGAATCAGTGTTTTTCTGCGTCGAATCATCCACCAGCTGGTGGAGCCATTGATAAAATAGTAGTTTACGGATGGACACTATTTAGTCAACTATATCTTGTTCCTCATCATCCTGATCAATTCCATAACCATGATACTTAGCTTCGTCAACATCATACCAGACTTGTTTTCCTTCGCCTTCAGGGAAATCTGCAGTAGAAGTTGC
>JAYEKN010000250.1:1258-9565 GCA_034661015.1 Candidatus Cloacimonadota bacterium | reverse complement strand
CTGAACTCCAATTTTTTCACAATAAGTTTGACAAAGAATTGCTTTGGTGTATTAGTTGACCCAAACAGTAATACGGAGGAAGATGATGAAGTTCACTGAAAATATGCCTCTTTATCTGCAAGTCCGGGAAGAGATTGAAAATGCAATTCTCTCATGTGCAGTAAAAGAGGACGAAGCCATTCCGTCCATTCGAAAATTGGCACAGGAATATCGCTTGAACCCTCACACTATTTCCGCAGCAGTAACTGAACTGATGCTGGAAGAATATCTGTATAAGAAAAGAGGTGTCGGTATTTTTGTATCAAAAAATTCACGGAAAAAACTTATGAAAAAGAAAAAAGATGATTTCTTTTCCATTGATCTAAAAAAAATTATTGAAAAATGTCAATTTCTAAACATTTCCAAAGATGAGCTGATCAAAACGATTTCCCAGCAATTCTCGGAGAAAGGAGCAAAATGAAACAACCATTTAAACCTTTGAATTTCAATGTAAAAAATGTAATTGAAACACAAGGTCTTACAAAATACTTCAAAGATTTGAAAGCCCTTGATAATGTAAACTTGGAAATTCCGAGAGGAAGAATCATCGGACTGCTCGGAAAAAATGGTGCCGGAAAATCTACTCTGATGAGATGTATGCTTGGATTTTTGAAATATACAGGAGAGATCCGGCTTTTTGAAACAAAATTAAAATCTCATAATGAATCTATCCACAACCACATTGCTTTTATCCCTGATGTTAGCAGTTTGGATGATCGCCTAACTGTTCAGCAAACCATGGAATATGTTGCCGGACTGAATTCTGCTTGGAATGAAGTTAAGGCTGAAAAACTTCTCCTAAAAAGCCGATTACCCAAAAATAAAAAAGTGGGAAAACTTTCAAAAGGAATGAAAACGAAATTGTATCTGCTCATCACCCTATCCCTTGATGTGAAAGTGCTTCTGCTGGATGAACCAACGCTTGGGCTTGATATAGAATTCCGAAAAAATTTCTTCAACACTATTTTGGGAGAATTTTATGATGATAATAGAACGATAATAATCTCTACACATCAGGTAGAAGAAGTTGAGCACATCCTTCAGGATATTATTTTCATAGATGACGGTAAGATAGTGCTCTATGATGAAGTGGAAAAATTAAAAAATTCATATCATTTTATTGAAGTTCCAAATGATAGAAAAGACGAATTGATGAAATTAAACCCGCTCACAGTCAATCATTCTTTGGGAAAGGTGGGTGCTATTATAAAAGAAAAAATAAATATTGAGGGAGCGGAATATTCCCGCCCGTCTCTTTCCGACCTATTTCTGGCAAAATGCGGAGGTAAAAATGAATAAGTTAATGGCACTTCTCAAAAAAGATTTGATAATACACAAAAAAAACTTGCTGCTCCCGATTTGGGTAACCGGCGGATTGTATTTCATCTCACTTATCTTAGGAATAATCGGAATCTATCGAACAGGTTTTAATATAAATATGTTTGAAGGATATTTATATTCAGGCGACCATCAAGGCTGGATAATGGTTTTGAATTATGTGATAAATGCAGCTGTAATTTCATTCCCCATGTTTTTGTGCACAATTATGATCATTGCCTCTTCCCAAAATGCTCTGAATGAAGATTCAAGATTGAACTGTGAATTATTTCACCGTTCCCAACCCGTATCAATTTGGAAAATCAGTCTTTCGAAATATTTGGTCTCAATTATCGGGAATTGGCTCGTTCTAATTTTGATCGCAATTGTGATGGCAATTATCGTGAATATTGCTATTGCCATCAAATTTGATTTTATGTTTAAATATGCTTTTGCAGGAATGTTTGTATCATTGATAACCGAGCTGAAGATCGGACTGTTACTCGGGAGCATATTCTTCTTTTTCTCTGCAATATTCAAGGACAAAGTTTTTTGGAAAGTGATTGGATTAACCTTTGGAATTAATGTGCTGGTTGGAATATTTAATTTTCTGTTTGGCACCCATATTCCCTTTCCCATAAAATATCTCTCGGAACTAATTAAATCAACTTCCATTAATTCTGAAATGTTCCAAAATATAACCGGAAATGATCTTCAGAGGGTAATATCTGTTAACTGGAATTCGCTGATTTTTAATTGGAATGTATTTTGGCAAATGATACTTAACGCTGCCTTTTTTGTTGGCGGAACACTTGCCTACAAATTTCGTGAAATAAAATAATTTACGAAAAAATTGCCAAGATAAATCTGAAAATCAAATTTTTGTTTATCAAATTAATGTTGGAGGAAAAATGTACAAACGAAATTTAGTAATTGCTAGCATAATTCTTTTGGTGCTGGTTGGATGTGCACAAAAAGTTAGCTTGCAAAAAACAGGACCGGTAATGCTTACGCAAGAATTAAAAGTAGGTGATACCCAAAAATACCACATTGAACAAATAATTTCAAACACAGTAACGGTTAAAGGACAAACTCAAACCCAGCAGATAAATATGGAGATGGAAATAGAAAATAGTGTCGTTAAAATTGTTGCAGACTCGGTTTTCATAAATGTAATTCTAACTGAAATTGCCGGTTCTATCAACGCCGGTGGCTCATTTACACAAATTCCCGGCTTGGATGAAATTAAAGGTGAAACCATTGCAGCTGTTTTACTTCCCGATGGTTCAGCAGAAATTGTGGAAGAATCCGAAGTGGCAAAAGACACACAACTTAGGCTTGACTCTTTTATTGAAACTCTTTATGGGTTTATGCCAAACAAAGAAGTAAAATCCGGTGAAACCTGGAATATTGAGCGCTCAGACGATGAGTCCAGCACAAAATCTATTTATACTTTCAGAGGAATGAAACTGGGAAAAGATAAAATTAACACTCTCACAATATCTGTCGAATCGGAATTTTCTATTAATTCCCAGGTTGAAAAAAGTGGAATGGATATCAAATCCATACTTTCCGGTACAAGTAGCAGCACCATCCAATGTTCTACGGAAAACGGTTTTGTCGTCTCCCAAAAATCTCACGCTGCTATGGAGGGTAGCACCGAGATAAGTGGTTCACTCCAGGGAGATATGGAATTACCGACCTTCATGAATATAGATGTTACGATCAAACGACTCAAATAATATCAGGAGAAAATTATGTTACAAAAGAAGTTTAAACCCAATCTATCGTGGAAAAAATTAGTATTAATCGTAATAATTCCCATTTTGCTTTTCGGTTGTGCAAAAAAGATCAATTATTCTTATTTGCAAAACTATAACCGCCAATCTTACGCAGATGCAGATGCCGTAATTGTTACAGACAGCACCGGCATCAATCTGGAAGAATCCGGAAAATCTGTTGCAACTCAGCACAAAATTGTAAAAATACTTTCGATGAAAGGAAAAGCCATGTTTTCCGAAGCAACATTCGGATATTTTGCAAAGTATGATTCCGTTTCTGTGATCTCGGCAAAAGTGATTAATCCCGATGGCTCTGTCATTGAAATACCCAAAGAAGATATTCAAGATATGGTTATTCCTGCTGTTCAACAATTCTACCTTCCAAACGTTAGGATGAAAAAGATTATTTTCCCGAATATCAAAGAAGGCTCAAGCGTAGAATATCTTGTGAAAATTTTTACAAATAATCCTCCAATGGAAAACAATTTCAATACGGTTTCTATTTTTGAGGGAAACAATCCGATTCATAGAGCCACCCTAACTATTAATTCTGAAATGGCTTTGAATAGTTTAATCAAAAATGATGTCAGCGGTTCTATCAATTTCGAAAAAAAAGTAAGAGATGGAAATTATTATTATAAATGGGTGGTGAAAAATATTCCGTCAATTGTTCAAGAACCGCTGATGCCACCAATTCCCGATGTCTGCAAAAAAGTGATCATCTCTTCCGTAGATTCTTGGAAGTCCTGGTCAAAGTGGTATTATGGTCTTTGCGAAGAAAAGATGATCACTACTCCGGAAATGGATTTGGTGATAGACAGTCTTCTTGTAGGTGCGGAAACGCGAGACGACATTTTGCGTGCTTTGTATTATTATGTATCCCAAAATATCAGATACATCGGGACGGAAATGACTGGTGAAAAAGGTGGTTATGAGCCTTTTCCCGCTCCTCAAACCTTTAAAAATAAATATGGAGTTTGTCGAGATAAAGCTGCTCTTCTCGCTGCAATGATTCAAAAAGCCGGTTTCGAAGCCTATACCGTGCTTATCAATCCGATGCAAAATGTGGAAATGGATATTCCCCACGTTGCCCAATTTAATCACGCTATTACCGCAGTAAGAAATCCGGATGGAACTTGGCTTTTTATCGATGCAACCGCAGAAAATACCAGTGAGTTCCTCATGTCCATCGAGCAAAATAAAACCGCACTTATTTGCACACCGGAAGGAGAAGATATTTTACTCACACCCAAAGTTCCTGCAAGTGAGAACATGTTCGCCATAGATGCGGTCGGGTATATTTCCGATGATGGCAGTTTCTCGGAAACAGCCAAGTTTACTCTTACCGGTTTGATGGGGATGGCTTTTCGGCAGATTCTTACAAAATTACCTGCAGATCGAAGAAAAATGATCTTCCAAATGATTGTCGGGCAAATGATAGAAAATGCTGAAATAGACACATTTTATTATTCCGATCCTGAAGATTTGAACAAACCGTTGGAGATCACAGTAGAATTCTCCGCAGAAAATTATGGTTTGAAACTCAAAGACGAACTTTCTTTCTCATTACCATTCTCCAGCAAAGGCACATCAGGTACTGCCGCAATCGGTGGGGGTGGAAATCCGTTTGCGTTGGATGAAAGAAATTATCCCTTATCTATGTTTACAACTATGCAAACAGAAGTGAAGGAAAAAATATTCTTTCCGGAGGGTTATACTATAGAAAATTTACCGGAACCAATCAACGAATCCACAGAAGGCTTCAGCATTTCGAGTGATTATAAAACCGGGAAAGGATTCATTTCTCACACGATCACAAACTCTTTTAATGACTATATTTTTCCCCCTGAAGAATATATAAAAATGAAAAAAATAATTGATTTGATTTCCGAAAAGAGTGGACAGGAAGTCGTCTTGCACAAGAATGGAGATGAGTAATGAAAAAGTTAATTATTCTCCTGATAGTATTATCATTTATCGCAGGCATTCTTGTTGCGGATGATAATTATAAAAACGCAGCTTCTGTAACCCTCGTGGACAGCCTTTCTTTTCATATAGACAAAGATATGAAAATGATAAAGGAACGATTTCTGAGGATCAAAATCCTTGAGAAACGGGGACGAGAAGAAAAAGGTGATATCCAAGCTCGTTTTGATGAAGATTCCCAAAAATTCGAGATCATTTCCGCTCACACTCTCACTCCTGCCGGTGAGATCATCGAGCCGGAAGAGAGTGGTGTTTCTCTTGTGAGCGCCCCGGAAGTGGGTTACGCTTCTCAATACACCAACCTAAAAATGCAAGTGATTTCATTTCCGGCACTTGAACCCAATGCTATTATTGAATACAATTATCGCATTATTTCCGAAAAAGAGATGGAAAAACCTTTCGCTGCCAATATCACTCTTCAAACTCGCGAACCGATAAAAAAGAAAATTGTTTCCATAACTTTTCCCATAGAAGATAAAGATAAATTCGTTTTCAGATCCATTAAAACAGACTTGAAACCGAAAATCATTAAAAGCGGAGATTTGATCACTTACAAATTCGAAATGAACGATATGGCAAAAATCAAAGCCGAACAGAACATGCCTTCACTTGCAGAAATATCCCCTGAACTTCGCCTTACATTTTATCCTGATTGGGACGAATTTGTGGATAATTACCAAAAAAATTTCTTTGATGCGGCCAAGGTTTCTCGGTCAATTAAAAAGCAGCTCAAAAAGATTGTCGGAGAAAGTACAGAAGAAACCATCGAGAATATTGCAATCTTTGTAAAACAGAATATCCGCAGTATTTATCTTGGTTTCGGAGAAAGCGGTTTCGAGCCTACTGATGCCAAAAAAATATTGGACAACAGATACGGCGATCCTCAGGATAAAGCAGTTTTGCTTACCGCATTATTGCAGGCAACAAATGTGGATGCCTATCCGGTTCTTGTTGCTGCAAATCAAATCGCTGATTTACAAAAAACCCTTCCTGTTCCCTCGTTGATGAAAAATATTCTCGTTGCTTACAAATTGAATGGGAAAACAAATTACATTGATCCGATGACCGCTTTTTGCAAACCAAATTGGCTCTCAGAACGATTCCAAAACAGACAAGCAATTGCAATCTCTCCCAAAAAATTTGAATTTATCACTACCCCTCAAACCCCTATTGATGCCAGTAAATCTCTTGTAAAATTAAATGCTTCTTTAGATGAAGAAGGAACTCTTCGCGGAACTTTCGAGGTAACTGCCACCGGATATTTTGATAGGTTAGTTAGAAATCAGCTTAGATATAAAAATTCCGATGAGCTGGATATTCTATTTGCAAGTATCGCAGCCGGCATTCGTGGTGGAACAGATATTGTAAATTACACTTTTACAAATCCTGAAAATCTGAAGAAAACAATGAAAGTCAGCCTTCAATTCGAATCTCCCAATTATCTGACCAAACAGGGAAAAAGGCTGAAACTTTCGATTCCAAAACTCGGTATTCGCGGTGCGGATGTTTCTGATTTTTCTACACTCAAGGAAAGAGATTATGATCTGATGCTTGGCACAAAACGGGAATACAAGTTTAACGCTTCAATACAAATTCCAGCGGATTTTGATTTGCAATATTCCCCGCAGGGAAAATCTGATAAAAATAGGTTGGCGGATTTTAATATCGTTAGTTCCGTTGAAAATAATACTGTTTCATTCTCAACGGAATTTCAATTCGAGACAAATCGAGTTCCTGTTTCCGATTATTCTGCTTTCCGCAAAGTGCAAAATGATTATTTTAATCAGAATAATTGGCTGTTTATCTTCGAATAAATTTATCCCCCTCTAAATAGAGTCTGTCCGTAAAGGAAAATCTTGAGTTAAGTTCCGTTTTTTTGAACTTGACTTAAGTTTTTCCAACTCACAAATATAACGCTAATTAACTTAATAGATAATTTTTTAAATTAGTCACGGAATGGTCCGTGACTTCTCGAAAAGGCTACTTTACGGATAGACAGTAAATAGAGTCTGTCCGTAAAGTATAGATTGGACGCAGATGAATGTGATAAACAACATCACGCTGAAAAAATCGATTTTCGCAAGATAATATTTTTTTGTAAAAAGTGTAATATCCCCGTTGAATGCTTTGTATTTTATTATTCAACAGTGGTTCATCAGCATAATCAGTACTTGCCCTGTGGAATGTTTTTGCATTTATATTCCACTTGGGGTTTATCTGCGTCGAATCACATTCGTAGAATCATTGCAAAAATGCGAGTTTACGGATAGACACTAAGTAAATGCGGCAATACGCCGAAAAACCATATGCCGATGGGTTCATCCCTACCCATCGGCTTTTTTTGTAAGGGGAAAGGGATGCAAACTTCCTATTTTTCTTGACATTATTTTGTCAAAACCATTAGAAGAAGTAAAAATTATGTAAGGAGAAAAAGTATGAATATGAAAAAATATCTAAAAAAAATATCACCCCTATTGATTCTTGTCATCACCCTGTTTTTATCCACTTGTGATTCCCCCCTCTCCGATGAAGAACTAGATGATCCATCCCTGATTGCCCCGGATATCACCCTTGAGAAGAATATCAACTACGAAACTCGCTCAGTCATACACATAGCTACTGCACATCTTTATGATAAAAATTTTAATTTGGTAAGGATCGAAGATGGCGGAGTTCGGGTGGGGGATACTAACCTTGATCTAAAGCAAAACATTCTTGGAGGTTATTATTATGAAACCACCGACATCGCCGTAAATAATGACGTAACTTATCATGTTGTGATAACCATGAGCAATGGTGACACTTACGACGCTTATGTAACTACACAATCTGCAGAACTTTATGAGTTTGTACTACCCGAAGAACATGATCATGGTTTAGATATGGATATTCAATGGGCAGCTGCTTCCAGCGATTCAATGCAAATTGTTTGGGACTATAACACTGACGAAGAAAGTGGCACCGGAATAATCGAAATTCCCTCCCAATTCTGGCAAAGTGGAGAATATACGATACCCGCTTCCGAACTATCCGATTTGGCAGGATATGATGTAAATTTCACAATTCAATCAATTAAACTAGGGCAAATTAGCGAGAGTTTTCGAACTGGACGTATTATCAGATCCGTCTTTTCCATAACCCAACAAAGTTCAATTCAGTAAATTATCCAAATTAATCGGAAGAA
>JAYEKN010000250.1:0-1158 GCA_034661015.1 Candidatus Cloacimonadota bacterium | reverse complement strand
AAAAAATTCACTCAGGACGCCGAGCAATCGGATGACATAACAATGCTGGTATTCAAATATTTTCAAGATAATTAGAGTCTGTCCGTAAAGTATAGATTGGACGCAGATGAACGCTGAAAAAAAATGATTTACGCAGATAAAAAATTTAATTACAAAAAGATTAGTATCAGCGTTTATCTACCGAATCAGTGTTTTTCTGCGTCGAATCATTTTGCCTAGAGAAAAATCATGGTTATTATCAAATTTTTCCACATTATCAGCGGAGAAATAAAAAACGTATTTTTGGGTTGTAGATTTCGTGGTGAAAAATATTTAATATGGAAAACAATTTAGTAATTAAAATGAAGAATGACCTTGCGGAAATTTCCCGCTCAAATGTGCTGATCGAAGAATTTTGCGAAGAAAATAAATTGAGCAACAAATTTATCTTCACTCTAAACCTCACGCTGGATGAACTTGTAACAAATATTATTTCTTATGGCTTTGAGGATGACGAAGAGCATGAAATTCTGATATCAATAACTTTTAGCAATGAGAAGCAAGAATTAACAATGCAAATCGAAGATGAAGGTGTTTACTTTAATCCGCTGAATATTTCAAAACCCAATCATATTGATAAACCAATGGAGAAAAAACCCATCGGAGGATTGGGCATCCACCTCGTAAAAAAATTCGTTGACAATGTTCATTATGAGCGCCGTGGAAATAGAAACATTTTAACATTGACAAAAAAAACAAACAATTAGAAATTTCATAAAAAAAATATTTCGGAGGAAATAAATGGAAATCAAACAAGAAAAAAAAGGAAATGTTCTTATACTGAACATAATCGGAAGATTGGACTCAAATACGGCGAGCCAAATGGAAAATGAGTTGATGCCCTTGATTGATAAAGGAGATGATAATATTCTCGTAGATTTTTCTAATCTTGATTATATTAGTAGTGCCGGTCTGCGTACGCTTTTGCTCGCAGCAAAAAAAATGGATAAAAAAGATAAAAAAATCATTCTCTGCTCTATGAAAGAATTTATTCACGAGGTTTTTGAAATTTCCGGTTTCACCTCGATTTTTACTATTGCAGAAAATGAAGATGAAGCTATGAAGGAATTTGAATAGAAAACTTTCTTGCCGGGTGGTGAGTTAGCCACGAATTGGCAC
>JAYEKN010000249.1 GCA_034661015.1 Candidatus Cloacimonadota bacterium | reverse complement strand
AACTTTATAGCCCTGCTTACTGTCGAAATTGCCCAAGTCATTTTGCCAGCCATTATCAAACCAAATTTTATCAATACCTTCAAACCAAACACATTCGAGGATGTCGTCTGTCTGAATACCATTATCATTAAGTAGCCCTTGTCTTTCCAGCACATTCAGGGCATTTTCTGCATTATCGGTAATTCTGTTCAGAACAGGATAGGAAATCCAGTCCACTGCGTCATATTCGTAACCGTCATATTCATCTTGGAAGTAAGAGTGTTCTATGGCAGTAATAGCACCCATATCCGGAGGAGTATCATCTTCGTCCCATTCGGTTTCGGGGTCGCCGGCGTCTATGCAGGGGGAGAAGTTGTTTTCATTCCACTGGAGGGAATAGTCGTTGTTTGCGGGGTCAACGAAGAATGGATTTTCATCGATATTGCCTTCTCCAGCCCAGCCGCCCTGGATGCCGGAATATGTAATATATAAATTATTCTGATTATTTGTAAAAGCATCCATATTATTCCAGATAATTGTGCTATTTATTTCAATAAAATGTTGGTATTGACCACAAGCAATTGCAATTTCATTATCTGCAATTGTGCAATTGTAAATATACAAGTGATTTGGTGAACTATTATTCGATATTTCAATACCATATTGATTATTATAAATACAATTATATCTAATTCTAGCTCGTAATGAATATTGCCAGTCGTTTAACGCTTTAACGCCAACATTATTATTGTATATTTTATTAGATGTTATATTATTAATATCACTATAATCGGTATCTGTTAGTAAACATCCGACATCATTATTCCTAATTATATTATGTTTTACTTCTGAATAAAGCGAGTTGCCAATCCTCACGCCTATTGTATTATTATCTCCAGCGAGCGTCAAATATTGTAATTTGTTAAAATTAGCGCAACCAAACATATCTACAATTATATTATCATTTCCATCACCGTGAATAATAGTGCTATTTGATGTTGATTGATAAAAGCCTTGTACCGTAATATGTACTCCCGAGGGAAAATCAAAAGATTCATAATAATCACCGTTTCGGATTTTAACGAAGTCTCCATTATTTGATGCATCAACTGCTTCTTGAATTGTATCGTAATCATCGGGAACGATATGCGTTTGTATTTGTGCATTTACCATTGAAACCATAAAAATGATTCCAATTAAGGCTAAGATTAACTTTTTCATTTAAAATTTCCTAAAATTTTGTAAATTTTTCAGGTTGTCATATTTATAAAAAATAATTTAATTATGCTTTGTTACGTTTTATCATTCAAAATTTCTCCTAAAAAAGGGTGTCCTCAAAACCTTTCCAACTGAGGAGTACTATCAGTGTTGGAAAGGTGTGTTCAAGTGAATCTGTTTCTCTCACCAAAAAAATTGTTTTCATAAAAAATATAATAATTGAGTTTGCTTATTTTATGCTGATAAATTGCATCGTTTTTTAAAATACAAAAATATGTAAGGAAAGTTGGCGTTGGGAGTAAATGCCTGCAACTTACGTGTGGGATGTAACAGGGGGGGGGTAAGAATAATGAATAATGAATAATGTATAATGAAAAAACTCGTTCGTTTAATGAGTGCTGAAAATTTAACGGAGATATTTTGCATTCGCCTCTCTCTTTTCAAGAAAGAGCAAATAAATAACTTAACCCTTTTACCCACGTTTTTTATTTTCATTTTAATTTTGTCCTACTCACAAATTCCGAATTTTTGCAATCGAAATTTAGATTCCATTTAGAAAAATTCTTGCAAATCTCGTCAAGTTTTGGGTGCAAAATCTGTGGGCGGTCTACACCATAAGTATCCACCCTTTTTAATATTTTCCAGTTCAATAATATAATTATCAGATATGATAGGAGGGATATTCAGGATATATTCGTCAATGTTTTTATTCTTTTCTTTTAAAATATCTTTGGGAGACATATTTTTTCTGATTTTATACCGCTTTTTCTTTTTTTTTACTTTCCCGGCTTGTTTTAATTTCTTGTGAATAGTCTGGTGCGAATAAGATAGAGAAAGAATCTCTTTTATTCTTCTTGCTCCCCAAGGCCTGTTGCCTTTTGTATCAATAATAGATTGTCTAATATCTTCAGGCATTTTCTGAGGATATTTTTGTCTTAAACGTGATTTGTTGTTAAGCCCTTCAAGCACATACTTTCTATACCTAATAAGCCATTTTCTTACAGTCTTACGAGTAGTGTTGTACATCCTGGCAGATTCGCTGATAGAATTTTTTCATCTGTTTATATATTTTATCATTTGTAATCTCTAAATTCGCAATTACGTCATCTATATTGGGGTGGATACTTTTAAGGGTGACTGTCCATTTAATATGAGATGCTAACATTTAATATGTGTGCTTTTTTAAATCCACGTATGATTGAGAAATTTTTAATGAAATTCATTCGGTTTCAGAAAATCTATAAAAAATGGATGGCGGACACAAAGATAAAATGGAAAGTCTTGACACTATTTCTTCAGAAGTAAGTAAGTGAAAAAACAATAATTTGAAAAATCATACTACGATTAAAATAATAGAGAACGAATAAGTTTGCCGATTATGAATAAATTTAAACTAAAATCAGATTACACCCCAAAAGGCGACCAACCTACTGCAATCAGAGAATTGACAGAAGGAATTCTGGAAAAGCAGAAATATCAAACCCTGCTCGGTGTAACCGGCTCCGGAAAAACTTTTACTATTGCCAACGTTATTCAAAACGTAAATCGTCCAACTCTGATCATTTCTCATAACAAAACACTTGCAGCCCAACTTTTCGGAGAAATGAAGCAACTGTTCCCTGAAAATGCGGTTGAATATTTTGTCAGCTATTATGATTATTATCAACCTGAGGCATATCTTCCGGTTTCCGACACATATATCGAAAAAGATGCGAGCATAAACGAAATTATAGACAGATTGCGGCTTCGGGCAACTATGTCGCTGATGGAAAGACGCGATGTGATCATCGTTTCCAGTGTGTCTTGCATTTACGGATTGGGTTTGCCGGAAGATTATCGTGAGGCTTTGATAGATTTGAGAGTGGGACAAGAAATTGACCGAGACCGATTGCTCAAACAATTGGTCGAAATATATTATTCACGCAATGATTATGAATTTGAAAGAGGAACTTTTCGGGTACGTGGCGATGTGGTAGAAATTTATCCTGCATATCTCGAAAATTCTATTCGGGTGGAATTTAGTTTCGATGAAATTAGTGCCATACATCGTATAAATCCGCTTACAAATACGATTTTGGATCAGTTGGATGATTATTCGGTTTATCCCGCAAAACATTTCATCACTTCCGAAAAAAGGCTTGGGGAGGCTTTGCTGGAGATCGAAAAAGAAATGAAGGAGAGAGTAGAATTTTTCAAATCCGGAGAGATGTGGATAGAAGCTCAGAGAATCAAGCAGAGAACGAGTTTCGATATGGAAATGATGCGAGAAGTCGGATATGTATCCGGAATTGAAAATTATTCCAGACATCTTGCCAAGCGAAAACCAGGGCAAAAACCTTCTTGCCTTCTCGATTATTTTCCCAAAGATTTTTTGATCGTTCTTGATGAATCTCACGTAACAATTCCCCAATTGCATGCAATGTACGGAGGAGATTATTCTCGTAAAAAAAATTTGATAGAAAATGGATTTCGCCTTCCTTCCGCTTATGATAATCGTCCTTTGAGATTTGAGGAATTTGAAAAATCCGTAAATCAAATTATTTATATGTCTGCCACACCCGGTGATTATGAGTTGGAAAAGTGCGATGGAGTAATCGTGGAGCAGGTTGTTCGTCCTACTGGATTAATCGATCCTGAAATTATTTTGAAACCGGCTGAATTCCAAGTGGATGATCTTCTGGAGCAAATTCGTAAACGAGCGGAAAAAAACCAGCGAGTTTTAGTAACAACCCTGACCAAAAAGATGGCGGAAGATTTAACAACCTATGTATCGGAAATAGGAATAAATGCAAAATATTTGCATAGTGATGTCCATACTTTCGAGCGCACCAAACTTATTCGCGAACTTAGATTGGGAGAGATTGACGTGCTTATCGGCGTAAATCTTTTACGTGAAGGATTGGATATGCCCGAGGTTTCGCTCGTTGCAATTTTGGATGCGGATAAAGCCGGTTTTCTGCGTTCCGAACGTGCTCTTATTCAAACTTCCGGCAGAGCTGCCAGACATATTGACGGAAAAGTTATTTTTTATGGTGATAATGTTTCTCTCGCAATGGCAAACGCAATTTCCGAAACAAATCGCAGACGAAAAATTCAGCTCGAATATAATCGGGAGCATAATATCACGCCGGAATCTATAAAAAAAACGATTGAGAGCATTATGCAATCTACTTCCGTGGCAGACCAAACGAGAGAGGATAAGGAAAAGAAAGAAGCAGCTCAAAAATCATTAGATTTTGAGGATATTGTCAAGATGAAAAATAGCGGAGATGCTATCAGATTACTAAAGAAGGAAATGCAGCGAAAAGCGGATGAAATGAAATTCGAGGAAGCTGCTGAAATTAGGGATAGAATTTTGGAATTGCAGGAGATGTAACCTTTTATTGTGGATATTTTTAACCCCAATAATACAGTAGAAATAAAAATTTTTTGGAGTGCAACATCCGTGATGTTGCAGTGTTGTATAAAATATCACCCCTGTGAAATAATTTACCCAATTTTTTGCCTATCCGTAAACGAATAGGCTATTTTCTTCCTTGATTATTCCAGCACAAAATTTACAAACGGCATTATGGAGGTTTTGGGAAGATTGTCCAAAATAAAATATCATAAAGTTTGACAAGGATTAAACGGAAATTGAATCCTATTTTAAATTAAAAAGAATTTTCAGGTGATAACATGGAATTAAAAACAGTTAAATTGGAAATCCCGTATGGTTGCAATGTGATTTTAGGGCATTCACATTTTATAAAAACAGTAGAAGATATCTATGAAATAATGATGAGCAGCATATCATCAGCAAAATTCGGTCTGGCGTTCAGCGAAGCTTCAGAAAAACGGCTTGTCCGAAAAGACGGAACTGACATGGAATTGATTGATGCGGCTGTGAGAAATATAGAGAAACTTTCCGCCGGTCATTCTTTCATTATTATCCTGAAAGATGCTTTTCCGATAAACGTCCTAAACGCACTCAAACAATGCTTTGAAGTAGTAAATATTTTTTGTGCTACGGCAAATCCCGTGGAAGTAATTCTGGCAAAAAGTGAGCAAGGTTGCGGTATCCTCGGGGTAATTGACGGTTATTCACCTCTGGGTGTAGAAAATGAAAAAGATATAAAAGAACGAACAGAATTTTTGCAAAAAATAGGATACAAAAGATAATGCGACTTTTTCTTGCAATCGATTTTCCAAACCGGATAAAAAAAAGGATTTATGAAAATGTCAGCATTCTAAAATCATACATTCCCAAAGGAATAAAATGGGTCGAAGAGGAAAATTTGCATATTACTTTCAAATTTTTGGGTGAAGTTCAACCTTCACTCCTTGACGAAATTTGCAATTCAGTTCAAAAAATTACCGACAGATTCCCTCCCTTTAAAACAAAATTTGGGAAGATAGAAGTTGTTCCAAATTATCATAATCCGCGCGTTATTTGGTATGATATTATTGAGAATAATCAGGTTGCTCAGAACATTTTCAAAGAAATTGAAAGCAATCTAAATGCAATTGGTTTTGAAAAATCGCACCGTTCTTTGAAATTACACTCCACGCTTGGCAGGATCAGATTTGTTCAAAACATTGAGTGGGAAAAAATAATTGCAAAAACCCAGAAAATTATCAAGGATGTTCCTTGTTCCAAATTAACATTATTTAGAAGTCAATTAACACCCAAAGGTCCAATCTATACAGTTGAAAAAATCTTTTTATTAAATCGAAAATAAATATTACGGAGGAAAAAATGGCAAAAAAGAAAGACACAGGAAAAAATGAAAACCCTGAACTTAGCACCGCAATAGGACAGATCAGAAAAAAATACGGTGAAGGTTCTATTATGAAATTGGGTTCAAAAACTCATGCTGATATTGATTTTATCCCTACCGGCGCGATCAATCTGGACGCAGCTCTTGGGATAGGTGGCATTCCGCGTGGCAGAGTTACGGAAATTTATGGTGAGGAACAATCCGGCAAAACTACTTTGGCACTGCATATTGCAGCCGAAGCTCAAAAAAAGGATGGCGTGATTGCCTTCATTGATGCGGAACACGCTCTCGACCCTATTTACGCTCGCAAATTGGGAGTTAATACGGATGAAATGCTTATTTCCCAACCGGATACAGGTGAACAGGCTCTCGAGATTGTTGAGACTTTAGTTCGCAGTAACGCAGTTGCACTTATCATCGTTGATTCTGTGGCAGCACTTGTTCCGCAGGCAGAAATTGATGGAGAAATGGGCGATAGACACGTGGGTTTGCAGGCTCGTTTGATGTCTCAGGCATTGCGAAAACTAACGGCAATTATTAGCAAATCCAACTGCTCTCTCGTTTTCATAAACCAAACGAGAATGAAAATTGGCGTTGCCCCCTATATGAATCCGCGAACAACTACCGGTGGAGTCGCATTGAAATTTTATACTTCAGTCCGAATCGAAGTGAAAAAAGGACCGAGCATAAAAGAAACTCCTACAAAAAATATTATCGGAAATGTGGTTTGGGTAAAAATCGTAAAGAATAAACTTGCACCGCCTTTTAAACGCGCTCAGTTTGATATAATTTACGGTAACGGAATTTCATCATTAGGCATTTTGGTGGATGAAGGTGTGGAACACGACATTATTAAAAAAAGAGGCTCTTGGTATTCCTATAACGACATACAACTTGGTCAGGGAAAAGAGCAAACAATTGATTTCCTAAAAGAAAATCCGAAGGAAATGAAAGAAATTGATAATAAAGTAAAAATCGTTCTGGGACTAATTAAACCACAACCGGATGAAGATAACAAAGATTCAAAAAATAGCAAGAAAAAATAAGTATCAAATCTATGTAGATAATAATTATGCCTTTTCACTTTCAAAAAAAGCCTTAGATAAGTTTGGTCTCACAACAGGCAAACAAATCGAGAGTGAAAACCTATCCGAATTAACGGAGAGAGTTGAACTCTACGAAGGTGAAAAGGCAATTTTGGATCTACTTGATTATCGTTTCCGTTCCAAAGGTGAAATTCAAAATAAACTCAAATCAAAGAATTTTTCACCGCTTGTAATCGAAAAATTAATCAATAAGTTTGAAACACTGGGATTTATAAACGATAGTAATTTTGCAGAAATGTATCTTCGGGATCTGATTAAATTTCATCCGGAAGGGAAAATATTACTTAGAAACAAATTAAGATCAAAGGGGATCAGTAGTGAAATCATTGATCTGGTTCTCGAAGAAAATCTCACTGCCGAAGTTGAGCAGGAAATGGCTGATCGGTTGTTGAAAAAAAAACTGAGAAGTTTGGAAAGATTCGAGCCGAAAAAGCGAAAACAAAAAGCATTAGCATTTCTGCAAAGAAAAGGATTCCCCTACCGAATTGCAAAAAACAGTTTTGATGATTTGTTTGAAGATTGAAAAAAACATTTCAGTTAGAGAGGTAATAAAAATTTAGTATTACAAATGAGTCCACTTAAAAAAGGTCATTTTTGGCTAATTGTGTTTAAACCATTCCGCCATAGGGCGAAATGGTTAAATCCCCTTTCTTAAGTTGGCTCACAGATTAAAATATCACCCCTGTGAAATCCCAGTGAAATAAAAAAGATAAAATCATTTCACGGGATAAATAAAACAGATAATCCGCCGGCTGGCGGACACGAGGCAGGCGGATTAACTCAAGTTTTTTCAAGTTTATTTTATAAACATGATCTTTTCAACTTGAGAGATAGCATTATTTTCGAACTCTTTCATCTTCACAAAATAAATTCCTGATGATACGGTTTGGTTTTTATCATCTTTTCCATTCCATGTTTTTGAATGCAATCCTTTGTTGAATTCCGCCTTAACGAGAGTTTTAACCTTTTCACCTTTGATATTATAAATACTGATTTCCAAGCGTGTAATTGTATTGAGAGAGAATTGGATTTCTGTTTGATAATTAAAGGGATTGGGGGAATTTGCAAGAAAGAAAAAATCGGGCATATCAGGTTTTTCATAAATTCCCTGATTTGTTCCGAGTGTGCCGTCCAAGTTTATATTCTGAGCATAAATGTCATTTGCACCATTTCGATTATCTTCCCATGTGGCTACCCATTGATCATTTTGGAAACAACTTACATCCGGATGGATTTTTTGTGAATTGGCAGAACACATCATAACTTTTTCATCTGGCCAAACATAATTTCCGTCTTCATCAATACGCATTGCCTTGATATGCGTATTGATCGCAGATAGCAAGTATTCGTAAAATAAAACTGCATCATTTTGCGAAGCTCCTGCTGCAAAAGGAAGAACATTTGTGCTTGATAATTCGATGAATGCTATTGCACTATCACCCCATAATCTTTCACCTGATGGGGATATTTTTTGTCCATAGATTCCTCGGTTGATTTGATTAGAATCCATCTCATTCCAGAAAGCGAAAATATTATCGGAATTTGGGGGTAATGCAAGTTGAACGTACATCCTATTTCTGTTTGGCAAAGTAGAAACCTTCATGCCATTATCTTCATAAGTACAATTTCCGTCAGAGTCAATATGCTGAAGATATACTTCAAGAATCATATTATTATCTCGGTCATCACGCCAGGCTACATAAAATCCATTATCATGATCCTTAACAATTGATAAAATTTGAGTCCATGCACTTACTCCACCGGCATTTGAAATAATTGTATCTTCGCTCCACACAGGATTTCCATCAGCGTCAAATCTTTGAGCATAAACATTTCTGGTAATATAAGGATAGCTACCTGTATCCTTGTAAAATTTTACCAAGATATTGTCATTTTCAATTGGGATAATTTGGGGCCAGCTATATGATTCTGTTCCCGTTAGAGTAATTCCCGTATCGCCCCAAAGCAAATCACCTGCTGGTGAAATCTTTTGCAAAAAAGAGACTGTTTCCGAAGTCCAAGCGATAATTGCGTTACCGGAGCTAGTAACTGCAGTAACGGGTGAAGCATCGAAAGCAGAGGTGTTTGATAATGCTATGCCATCTGCACCCCAAACGAAATCACCATTAGGAGAAATTCTATAAGCATAGATATTATTGCTTCCTGTTCTGATGTCCTGAAAAGCCAGAATGGCGTGGTTCTCGTTATCAATTGTCATATCCCAATCCGTCAACCAAGTCATTGCTTCATGGTTACTAATCAGGATTCCGTTGTGTTCCCATTGTTCATTTCCTTGGGAATCATAAAGTTGCAGACGAACATCGTAATTGCCGGCATCACTGGAAAACCAGCTCACATACGTAAAATCTGCAGATGAGACTACTTTGGGAATTGCTTGCTCTCCACTTAAATCGCAAACTGCGGTATTCATAGCGGGATCATTACTCCATTGAGCAAAAAGAGGGGTGGAGAACACAGCAAGAACTACGAGACAAGTAACTAATTTTTTAATCATT
>JAYEKN010000248.1 GCA_034661015.1 Candidatus Cloacimonadota bacterium | reverse complement strand
TATTCATTGTTCATTATTAATTATTTTTGTCTTTCCCTTTTTTCACCGCCGAGAACGGAGAGTTTATTCTTTTTACTTTTCCTGACCAGTGAAATGCATTTATCTGTTTTATTTATCCCGTGAAATGATTTTATCTTTTTTATTTATCCCGTGAAATGCTTTTATCTTTTTTATTTATCCCGTGAAATGCTTTTATCTTTTTTATTTCACTGGGATTTCACTGGGATTTCACCGGGTTGCTTTTTTCATTTTACATTTTACATTCTACATTCTACATTCTACATTATTCATTCTTCATTGTTTTTCCTTTCTCCCTTTTCCCTTTTCTATATTACCTTTCAGACAAATCTCCTTGACAATAAAACACTGCCCCCTTTTTGTTTGTAAAAAATCGGAGAAAAATTTATGATAATGCAACAGGTAGTTGGTAAGAGTCTAAAATTTGTCAAGAAGGATACGGAATGACAGTAACCATCCGAGAAGTTACATCAAACAAACAATTCAGACAATTCATTAATTTTCCATATAAACTATATAAAGGGAATAAATACTGGGCGCCACCCATACGAAGTGACGAAAAAAGTACACTATCCCGAAGTAAAAATCCTGCCTTTGAATATTGCAATACAAAATATTGGTTAGCCTATAAAGACGGAAAAATTGCCGGAAGAATAGCGGGTATTCACCACAAAAGTCATATTGAAAAATGGGGTAAAAACCAGCTTCGTTTCGGGTGGATTGACTTTATTGATGATCCTGAAGTTACCTCTGCTTTATTATCAGCAGTAGAAAATTGGGCGAGAGAATTAAAAATGGAATCTATAATCGGACCTCTTGGTTTTACCGATCTGGATTACTCGGGGATGTTGGTAGAGGGATTCGAGGAACTGGGGACTCTTGCTACAATTTACAATTATCCCTATTATCCTGAATATTTAGAGTTAAACGGATACAGAAAAGACGCTGATTGGATAGAATATCAGATAACTATCCCAGTTGAAAAACCGGCGTTTATTGAGAAATCAGCAAAAAGGGTGAAACGTCAGCAAAAATTAAGATTAGTCGAAGCGAAAAAGACCAAAGAAATATTACATTATGCAAAAGGATTATTTGATGTTATAAACGAATCTTATAGTAAATTATACGGGGTTGTCCCTTTGTCTGAAAAACAGATTGAAAAATATACAAAGCAATATATCGGCTACGTTCATCCAGATTATATTGCTCTAATTGTAGATGATTCCGATAATGTTGTGGCGTTTGGTGTTACAATGCCCTCGTTTACAAAAGCGCTTCAAAAATCACAAGGCAGATTATTTCCTTTCGGTATCTTCCATTTATTGAAAGCAATGAAGAAAAATGATCTCGTTGATTTTTATTTGATAGGTATTAAATCGGAATATCAAGGAAAAGGCGTTGGGGCAATGATCATGAATAAAATGGCAGACAGTTTTATAAAAAGGGGTATCAAATTCGCCGAATCGAATCCGGAACTGGAATCAAACGATAAAATTCAGACCCAATGGAAATTTTTCGATAAACGGCAGCATAAGAGAAGGCGAAGTTATATTAAAGATTTGAACTGAAATTTCCGGAGCCGATCATACATTGAATTTTAATTCATCTTCTGCGTGAGTATAAATGCCCATGCTAAATTGAATAAAAAATCTCATCAGCCCATCAATATTTCTCGTTCCTTAAGCCCCTTTTTTCACCGCCGAGAACGGAGAGTGTTTGCTCTTTTGAATGTCGCACCTACGGTGCTTTTGTTCTTTTATTCATCGAACATAAGGCTAACGCCTTATGCTACAAAGATTCCGCACCTCTGGTGCTGATTTAAAATTTGATTTTTTT
>JAYEKN010000247.1 GCA_034661015.1 Candidatus Cloacimonadota bacterium | reverse complement strand
AATCAATTAAACATGCTTGCATCTTCATCTATATCAAAAAAAGAGCCAACTGCCTCAATTATAGAAAAGGACAAATATCGAATTCTTTCGAGTGTAGCTTTTTATGGTGCAAATGCAAGCGGAAAAAGTAATTTTTTGGCTGCTATCAAATTTATGCAAAGAATGATTTTAAACTCAGCTCGTGAGAGTCGTATTGGTGAAAAAATTGATGTGAAAGGGTTTAGATTAAGCAGTTCTTGCGATGAGCAGCCATCAATGTTTGAGGTCACTTTTTTAGTATCCGGTATTGAGTATAAAAACGAAATTAAAGATATTGTTTTTAGATATGGCTTTGAAATCGACTCAGAAAAAGTTCATTCTGAGTGGCTTTTTGGTCGCTTTACATCTCAAGAGTCAAAATTATTTATTCGGATTGAAAATGATATTAAGATCGGCGAGAAGTTTGCAGAAGGCAAAATGGTTTATAAGGCGGTTGGAAGTATCAACCAAACGACACTTTTTTTATCACTTATTGCATCACTAAAAGGTGAAAATGCATTAATTACTAATAGTGTTATTACTTGGTTTCGAAAATTGCAGGATGTCTCCGGAATTGGTGATGAGCGTATTTATGGAATTACTGCAAACTTAATGGAGAAATCTGATTTTAAAAAGCAGGTTATCAGGGCTTTGTGTAATGCAGATATTTGCATAGAAGATATTTCCATTGAGAGAAAACCTTTTGATTTAAAAAAACTACCGGAATTCCTTAAGATTGATCTTGAAAAGAAAGACACAAAAAATCTGCATGAGCTTATTCTAAAATCATATCATAAAAAATACAACGAGAATAAAGAAGTAATCGGGTTAGAGGACTTTGATTTTGAGAGAGAAGAGTCCGATGGTTCAAAGAAATTTTTTGCTTTAATCGGCCCTGTCTTAGACGCTTTGGAAAATGGACTTGTATTGGTTATTGATGAAATTGATGCTCGGTTTCATCCGAATCTGTGCGAAGTTCTAATTTCTCTGTTCAACTCAAAAAAGTCGAACAAAAATGATGCTCAACTGCTATTTTCAACGCATAATACAAATATCATGAATAGAAAAATGTTTAGACGTGATCAAATTTATTTTGTCGAAAAAGACAAATATGGTGAATCTGAGCTATATTCGTTATATGATTATAAAAAAGTTCGCGATGATGCCTCTTATGATAAAGATTATTTGTTAGGTAAGTACGGTGCCATTCCCTATCTGAGTGATTTCGAGTCATTATTCTTGGAGGATTTGTGATGGGCACAGATAATTTACACCATAAAAAAAGAACAGGGCTATTCAAAAGGGAACGAAAAAAAATAAGGGAGTACAAAAATAGCATATTGATTGTTTGTGAAGGTGAAAGAACCGAACCTGAATATTTTAAAAAATTTCCAATTAACAACATAAATGTTACAACAATAGGAACTGGAACAAGCAATATTACCCTTATTAAGGATGCAATTACTATATGGAAGACAAAAGCTAATGAGGGTAAATATTTCGAACGTCTTTGGTGTGTTTTTGATAGGGATGATTTTCCTTCACAAAACTACAATCAGTCATTTGAAAACATATCAAATGAAGAGGCAAGGCTAAATAATAAATATCGTAAAAAGACAGGTCGGAAGATACAGATTCGTATTGCATATTCTAATCAAGCATTTGAGTTATGGTATTTGCTTCATTTTGATTATATTGATGCTGAGTTAGACCGTTCTGATTATTCAAATATGCTTAGCAAGAGGATGAAGCAGCGGTATAAAAAAAATGATTCAAATATGTATTCTTTATTGAACAAATTTCAGGATGTTGCGATTCGTAATGCTAAAAGACTTGAAAGGAGTATAAAGGAAAA
>JAYEKN010000246.1 GCA_034661015.1 Candidatus Cloacimonadota bacterium | reverse complement strand
CTGGATCAAATGGACCGTCTGCATAGACTTCGGTATTTATCAGCAATATAGCAATAAATATGAAGGATAGAACTATGTTTTTTTTCATATTAAGATGAATCTCCATTTATTAACTATCAAATTTTGATAGATTAAATAAAATATCACGGGTATTTTACTCCAAATTTCGAGAAGATTAAATAAAATATCACGGATATTTTACTCCAAATTTTGGGAAGATTAAATAAAATATCACCCCTGTGAAATCCCAGTGAAATAAAAAAGATAAAATCATTTCACGGGATAAATAAAACAGATAAAAGCATTTCACGAGCCAGGCGGATATTTTACTCCCAATTTTATAGATTAAATAAAATATCACGGATATTTTACTCCAAATTTTTATTTCCATTTCTAATTTCATGATAATTATCGCAACAATATAAGTTTTTTTACAAATTGTTTATTCGTGGTTTGGAGTTTGTAGAAATAAACACCATTCCCAACTTTATGTTTGTATTTATCTGTTCCGTTCCATTCGATTGCATAAAAGCCCGGTTCAATTTCGTCGTTCATTAGTGTTTTTACCAACTGTCCTCTAATATTATAGATTTTCAAGTCCACTTTTGCAGTTTGGGGAATTTGAAATTTGATATTTGTGGAAGATTGAAAAGGATTCGGAAATGAGTTGTGCAGTTTTAACTCTGTGGGAAGCTGATTTTCCGGCATTTTTTTGAGACTAAGTTCAACCATTCCACCATTTTGCCAATATAAATCCTGAGGTATAATATCAAATATTTTATCTTGTTCCCAAGACCAAAGTTTGAAGAAAACCTCATCTCCACTGGTGAGACCTTCATCACTTTTTGTAAACGGGTCATCGCCATAAACTGCCATTGCACCGAATTTGTCTTCATGATTAACGGTAAAGAATCCACACATCACGCTATCGGCATCATAAGCAAGCACGATATCGCCGATTTTAGCATCTTGAAATTCACCATAATACATTTCAGAATACGGGGTGAATACCACTTGATTTTCAAAAGAGATTCTGCGAGTTTTCGTTTGGAGATCCATTTGGGTTATAATTTGTTTCTCGGTTGGGGTTAAATTAATTGATTTTCGATTATTTCTTAGGGCATTATAAATGAGTGTGTCATCATAATTAATTTTATACCAGTAGCCAAAACCATTTTGGAGGAAATTAATTGTATTAAATTCCGGTGGAAGAGACGGATTGTAAACGATTGCCCCATCTACCTTTTGCCCATGCGTGATTCCTTCAGGATCAAATCCTTTGGCAGTAATCAGGTTTTCTCCGAGTTCCATCAGAGCGGATTCAGGGTTCATTTGTTGTTGAGGAAGATAACCGATTAAATTCCATCCTGCAGATAAAAAAAGCGGCATTTCCGGATCAAGTTGTAATCCTTGGGGGTAGAAGTTATAACCTTCATTCAATTTTACCCAATATGCAAATCCGGGCTGAATATGATTCAAGGTGTTGATTCCCGGTGGTAATGAATCTATAAAAGTAATCGAATTATTTGCTCCCTGTCCGTGAATTTGACCAAGCGGATCGAATCCTTTTACACATTCTAATTTGCTATCATCAATAAGAATTTTAAAAACTGAGTCCGGAGAATCTTCCACGAATAAAATGTCAAAAGAAATAAGATTCCATCCCATTTGCATTAGGAGGGTGTCGCTTTCGGAAACGATGTCTATGTTCACCGTGTCAATGGTTCCGGGAATCCAAACAGAATCTGTGGCAACGTTTAAGAACATCATTTCTGCTGAAACATCGTAATAATCGAAAATAACTTTTTCTCCGGGAGCTGCATTTGTTACAGCGAGAGAATCGTAATAACCATCTTCTGTGAGAATTTTTAAACCGCAGAGATTTCGAGCAGGATCGAATACTTTGATAGTATCACCCACGCTACCGGTTACACCAAACACACTTACGGTTCCGGAGTAAATGGCGGAATTATTAGGAAAAGTGGCTAAAGTAACTTCTGTAAAAATTATTCCTTGTTGCGCAAAAACCGAATCCCCGCTAACTCCGGGAGAATCCCAAAAAATTAATTCAGAATCATATTCATATATTCCAGAACTTTTATCCCAATATTTTAAAGTAATCGGATTTCCTGCAATAAATCCATCAATTTCGGTTGTGTTTGGATTGTCGGCTGAAGCAATCACGGAAAGAATATTGCTCGAATTTACTGAATCAGGTACAATGTTCGCACCTACACAAATTTCACCGTCAAAAATTCCGATCTCATCACCTTCTGTGATTTCAATTGATGGGGAAGCAATATCTAAAATATTAATATTCATCGGAAGATAGGGGTTTCCCGGATAGACAATGGAAAAATGAGACAGGGCGGCTGAGCGATTGTGCGATGGGATTATGGCTGCTGACCTGCTGACCTGCTGACTCGCTGACCTGCTGACCTGCTGACCTGCTGACTCGCTAAAACTGTAAGAAAAATCAAATTCACAGTTTTCAGAAACTTCTGTATAATATGCTTCACCGGGTTCCATTTTTCCGATCCCATTTACCCAGGCACCGTTCCAAAAGAAGATAGATTGTCCTGCTTCATCAATAACATTTTTTAGATTATTTGATTGGATAAGAGGATCAAGGATTTGCAAAGCGTCAATTTTTTTGTAGAACGGGTAACCCAAGATGTTCCAGCCGGTTAGTAGTGTGTCGGTAACAGGCAGCGAAACTCTCGAGCCGATAATGTTCAGGGAATCACTTCCGTTCATACTGATATAATATCCCTCAGCCTCAGTTATATTGCCGATATTATTCACCCATTCTGAATTCCACGAATTATAGTAAAAGAGGTTTCCTTGTTCATCGAAAATTTTGTTCAGATTTGGTTTTATCGTATCAACGATTGAATCAAGATCAATATCTGCTGGGAAAATATTAAACGATGTAAGATTCCAGCCGGTGAAGAGTTCGATGTTTTGCTCAATTGTGCTAAATATATCCACGTAAATATTATTACTTACAAAAATCCCCTGTGTTTGCACTCCGGGAATGCTCCAAAAATCAGCGGATGCCGTATATTCTTTTTCTTCATCATAATCCCAAATTTTAAATTGGATTGGCTGACCGAGAGTAAAACCATCTTTTTCAGTTGTATAAGGGTTATCCGCAGAAATTGTGATAGAGAGCGGGTTGGAAGGTGAGAATGCAGTATGAATTAAGGCAGTTCCAACGCAAACTTCTCCATCAAAAACTCCTATTTCATCACCAAATTGAAGATCGTTTTCGTTGAAGGTTGCAGATTGAACGAAGATGCTTGCGGGTAAATATGGATTCCCTGTATAAGCCGTTTTGAAATTTCTATAGCCAACATCTGCAAAGATATTTTCTTGCATTTGAAATATGCCCGGAATTGTGTCCCAATTACTATTATAATATTTTACATTTGGGGTGTAAATACTGTCCGAACTTGCATCATAGATTTTATAAATTATTTCATTTCCCGAAATGAAACCATCAATTTGCGGTATGTCGGGATTGTCGGCGGAAGCACGCATAGATAAAATATTTTCATTTGTTAAAGTTCTATCTATTACACCGGTTCCAACGCACAAAGTACTGTCATAAATTCCTAATTCATCACCAAATTCAAGATCAATGCCATAAAATTTTGCCGAAACAACATTTAAGATCATGGGGGAATATGGATTGCTTGTATAAAGTGTATATTCGGGAACAAAAGTGGGTTCGATAATTTTCACAAAACTCACCGTTGTATCTGCATTATTCGCTGTTTCTACGATCAAAGTTACTTCAAAGGAATCTACGTAGGTGAATTCATGGGTAGGATTTTGGATATTACTAGAGCCACCATCTCCAAAATCCCAAAGCCAAGAAATTATGGGTGAAGAATCTGTTAAAGAGAGATCTTGAAAATCAACTTCTAACGGGGCAAATCCGATTTTATTACTCTCGGAAAAAACGGCAATGGGACCAACAACTGAAGTATCTATTTGAACTGAAGTTATAGGCGTGTCATCATAAGAAATATTACCAAATACATCTTTTGCAAGAGCACGGATTTGATACTCACCCGAACCCATTGTAAAATATTCGTCGAAAAAATCAAAAGGTTGAATCTCATAACTAAATGTGTCCGGTGTGGCAAAATAGGTGATAGGATTTTCAATATTTTGCCATTGGGTTGCTGTGAAATATTTACACTGAAGCTGGACGTTTAGAATATCGGGATTAGGTAAATCATTATATGTGATTGAGCCGTTAATAATTTGCGGAAATGTAATTTTATTATAAATAGAATCTTGTGGATTCGCAATCGCAGCAATCGGAGCCAAATCGTCAATTATCCGGATACCGTGTGTATCTGCAAGCGAACTTCCATATTCATTGAATGCTTTCATTTTGACGATAAAATGTTCTGTGTATAAGGGAACTTCTTTTATTCGAAAAACTGTAGAAACAACATCGTTATGGGGATTTAAGGAAATGGTCGGTTCATCTATAAAATCATTATACCAGAAATTTCCATCAGGTAAACTGTCGTGATTGGAATCGTAAGCCCATTGAAAAGTAACATGGTTGAGTTCGGGATAATAGTTCTCATCCGTCCAGATATGGCCGGATAATTCCGGTTGGGTGGCTGTTGCTAAACTAGTGAGAAGGGAATCTTCGTTTTGGGGTTCTATAAAATCCTGACTAATTAAATAGTGGTAATCAATTACTTTTTCCAAAGTTCCGGTAACATTTCCAACTCTGTCAAGGCACATATATTTGATTATATAATTTCCGGTTTGAGTTGTGTTTGGAAATTGGAAAACGATATATCCGTTATTTATATAAGTTGAATCAAATATTTGCTCGCCGTTTGAAATCGGGACACCATCATGCCAAATTCTAATTCTTGAACTCATTAAAGAATCAGCATGATAAATGTCGGCTGAATTTACATCAGCACCAGAACCGATCCAGCTGCTTTCAGGTGTTTCGATTAGCGGATCTTGGAGTTTGAGCATAACCTCGCCGATGCCTAATGAATCTTCAACAAGAAGATTTTCTGAAATGGAAAAACTGTTTATTGAAGTTCCCATCTTATTTTTAATGATTACAGAATCTGCATGTGGCGATTCGATATCGGAATAGAAAGTAATGATATCGGGTAATGTATCCGGTGGATCAATGGAATATAATTTTGTTTGTAAGCCGCAAATATCGTAAGCATACAGATCAATCTTATAGCGTCCCTCGTTGAAATTATTTTGATATGATATTGCCAAATAAGTTGTGTCATTTTCAACAATATTTTTAAATTCGTAATCAATAAATGATATACCATTAAAATAATACACAAAAGGTCTGGCAAGGTCAATACCTTCCCCGATTTCATCAGTTAGTCCATTGTGGTTATTATCAACCATATCATGAGCCATTACATTATCCTGCATGATCACATTTATTTCGGTTGTATCAATATTGCAAAAGTATTTTATCGAATCAGGCGGAGTGCGAGGATAAGCGATAAGATTCTGACAAGTAGCATCATTTGCCCACATTCCAATCGTTCCATTCGGGATTGAGCCGTTAATAATTGTTAAATGAATTTCAGTTTCCTCGGGAAGTGGTTGGGATTCATATTGAGAAATAATTATGAAATTATATGAATCGCTGTTGCAACTTATGGACGATGTGCTAAAATCCCAAAAAGCAGTATTGCCAACCCAATAATCCGGAATTTCTTGAGTGGTGAAGCCGATCTGCTCCATGCCGGCAATGTAGACAGAATCATGGATCACATTGGAATTTATATATGAGGCTTCTATTACGAAACTATTATCCGGTGTCCATTGGTTTGGGGGAGTTGTGTTGATCACTATCATATTTGAAACGCTATCCGGATGAGTTCCGGTAACAGTTCCGGTAACATCGCCAAGTATTTTCCAGCTGACTGAAATTGCTTCCAATTGATTCAACACAGTTGTAATACCATCATAATAAAAAAGCGACCCTTCATCAGCGGTAACGATAATATGTTCACCCAAATATTCTATGCCGGTTGAATAATCCCACATGCGAAAATTTAATTTTTCGCCCTCAAAAAAACCGGGCATACTACCATATGCTCTGAAAAGGATATTTCCGGAAGAACCTGTGTATTGAAAAATACCGGCACAAATATCATTTTCGGTAAAAACTGCAATCTCATCTCCGACCTCCATATTATTTCCGATAATAAGCACATTTGAATAACCGGCAACGATTGTCATGTAAGGGGCGGTGTCTGGATTGATTCCCGGATTAAGGCTGAAAAAAGTATTGTAACCGTCCAAAGAACTTAAGACAGTAACTGTATTATTATAGAAAATTGAAACGCCGGAGGATTCAGTGGCAAAGGCGGCTACTTCCACATCAGCAGATTGGCTCCATAACCGATATCTTATATTTTCTCCTTGCATGAAAACAGAATCCCCAATGGTATTTCCCCACGCAATTAGAGTATCTGTGGTTCCTCCCCAAACTATCATACCCGCACAAGAATCATTTTGGGTGAAAACAGCAATTTCGTCGCCGATGACAAGAGGCTCATCGTCAATTGTAGGAACACCCGAAGGAATAATAATTTGCATAGAATATTCTGTACTATCATGAGCAACAAAATGGGTTGCGTAGGCTGGTTGCCAATAAATAAGAGAGAAAATAAGAATAGCAAGAACATTTAAAAAAATGATCTTGATTTTGGATTTTTTGCTCCAATTTAGAAATGATATTTTTTGATTTTGTTTCATTTATTTTTTTCTGATATTTCGCATTAAAACAGTTACTTTGGAAGGCAAACTACTATCCTTACCATCATTTACAATAAGTTGGAATTTGTATATTCCGCTTTTGGAAGGCTCGAAAGTTGGTTTTGCAGCCGTATTGTCTGAAAGTGTTACGGTTGGACCGGAAATCTGTTTCCATTTATAAGTAAGGAAAGCGTTTTCCGGATCTGTGCCGCTTCCATCCAAAGTTATTTCCTGATTTGCATAAGCCATAGCATCTTTACCCGCATTGGAAGTAGGTGGTTGATTTGGCTCGGTGATGATAAAATCATCAAAAACGCATGAGTTGCTGCGGTTTCCTGATTTTAGATATTGGCAAATCCCAACATAGCCATTCGTAAAAGTACTATTATCATCCGCATAAGGACTTCCCGGCAAAAGATTTCCATCAACCGAAGGATAAAATTTATTTCCGATTAGTGTAATTCTGAGCGTGTGCCAATTTGAGTTATTCAAAATATAATCCTTTCCTTTTTGAAAGGTTTTTATATCATGCCAAGAATCCGTGAAATAATCTAATTTAATTTGTCTTCCATCCCTTACGAATGCATATCTGTAGGCTTTTACTGATTTGCTTTTTGAAATTTCGCCTTCAACATTTTCCGCTCGAATTACAAAACCCCTATAAACTAAGTCATTGTTCCATGGTTTTTCGAGATAAAATTTGGCAGAAACCGAAAAATCATCTCGACTTTCTCCTATAGTTGCAGACTCAAATACTTTTGCTCCAATATTATTGAAATGCCCTACATAGCTCCCTCGTTTTGACATTGTAGAATCTTCCACGATAATACATTCGGCATTTGAATGCGAGCCCTTCCAACTTAATTTTTTTTCTCCAAAAGGGAAATTTTCCGTATTAAGGGCATTTTCACTTGCTACTTCTATCGTAACTTTTTCCGGTTCGCTTTTTACTTTTCCATCACCGACTTGCAGATCAAATATATAAGTTCCGATTTCTGCTGGAGTAAAGGAGATGGTCGAATTGGAATAATCGGAAATTTCTACCGGCGATCCTGCAATCTGTCGCCATGAATAATTTTGAATTGTGTCGTCTTTATCTTCGTCTTTTCCTGCACCGATAATGCTTACGACTTCACCGATCTTTGCCGATTTATTTTCACCAGGGATAGCGATAGGAGGGCGATTTGGAGCATTTGCTTTTGAAATTGAAAAAGCTAAAGAAAATCCATTTAATCCATTTTGGGTAACAGCATCCTGCGTGCTGCAATAATCTGTTCTAAGAATGCTTCCTCTCATTGGAAGATGACTATTTAGATTGAGCCCAAAGGTCATTGATTCTCCGTCATAACCCAATCGGATACTCAGAAAATTGAAAAGACGCAGTTCTCCACCGGCATGAATTTCTCCCTCACCCCGGAAAAGCTCATAATCGCAGGATAGAGTTATTCTTTTGAAAGTTAAAGCCACCCCGGGAGTAAGAACCATCGGGATAGTTTCTTTTCTGGCGCTTTGAGTATCCCAAGTGATGCTTGAAAAAACATCTTGTGCTTTGAAACCAAAGGCAAAAAATGGATAAGGTCGGTATTGAAAGCCGGCATCGAAACCCATGCCGGATCCCTTATGGGCTTCGAGGCTGTTCATAATAAGTTTTGCGTTCAATCCAACTGCAAGATTTTGAGCCGGAGCCATACCATAAGAAAAAGAGATGGCTGTTTCCGAATCAATAAAAAGATCAGTGAGTACTTCGTTTTCATCTCTCCCCTGAATGTCGGAACTGTTTAAGGCGGTCATTGATACTCCAAAAGTCCCCAGTGATCCGATGTTTTGCACAAATGTAGCATACATATATTTTAGTTGTATTGCGCGTGGCATATAAAAAAATCCGACTTGAGTTCCGCGTAGAAAAGCCATACCTGCCGGATTCCAGTATGTTCCCATCACATCGTTTGCAATAGCCACATAAGATTTACCCATTCCCAAGGGACGAGCTCCGGGTCCAATACGTAAAAATGCACCCGCAGTTTGATTGCTATTATCGGACTGGACATAACCTGCTAAAAATAGAAACAAAATTGAAATGATTATAATCTTTTTAATAAACATTCATGCCACCTTTTTACCTTAATATTGCAAATATATCAGTAATAATTATATTACTACCTGTTACAACGGAATAATAATAAACTCCGTTATCTACGTCATCTTCAGATTTATCTTGTTTTATAGTCCATTCCCCTTTATACAAATCACCATCAGGAATGATTGTATCAATGGTTTTGATTAATCGGCTGGAAACATCATAAATTTTTATTGTTGTTTCTTCATAATTTATATCTTCACCTGTAAATTTAAAAGTGATCTTTCCCACTTGATTTTTAAATGGGTTTGGATAGACATAAGATTGGGGTACATTCACGGTTATATAATTATTTTTGGTTATTTCGGAGATCAAACCATATTCATCTGTAATTTTTAGGGATACGGAAAAATTACCTCCGTTTTTGTATCTGTGAATAGGATTTTGCTGACTTGATAGATTAGTGCTATCACCAAAATTCCATTCATATGAAACGATGGAACCATCTCCGGCAGTAGATAAATCGGTAAATTGAACATACAAAGGATAATCCCCATTGGTTGGATTTGCGCTAAAATCCGCGTTCGGAAGAGTCCCTACAACTATATAATTATTTTTAGTTTCAATATCAGTATTACCGAGATCATCCCCGATCTCAAGTGTGATTGAATAAGCTCCATTATTTTGATATGTATAAATTGGATTCTGTTCAATGCTGGAACTTCCGTCTCCGAAATCCCAATTCCAGCTATTGATGTTTTTCATTGTTGAGTATGACAGATCAGCGAAATGAACTTCAAGCGGGGCAGATCCTGTTGTGGGGGAA
>JAYEKN010000245.1 GCA_034661015.1 Candidatus Cloacimonadota bacterium | reverse complement strand
ATATTCATTTTCAACCTATAAATTTAGAACTTCTACATTACCCATCTCATTTTCATTCTATTTAATTGATCCACTTTTATTTTACCTTTTTGTGAAAATGTGAAATTATAAACCATCTTTCCTCTATAAGCGTCAATGTAGGTATAGGTGTAATTTACGCTGATTTTTTAATAATTTTGGGGGGATGGGTGTATCATTTTTCCTTTTTGCTATAATGTGATTTTTGAGGGGTTTGTTACTCTAGTAAAATTGGATGATTGGACGAATACTCCGCAATAATTCTTGACACGAGAGAACATGTTTCGATAGTTTCATCCTTATGAAAATACTACTGACTTTCATCGGGAATAACGATTGCCACTTAGACGAAAACAGAAAAGGGGCGATTATATCTGTGCTGGAGGAAACGAGTATTGACAAACTGTATATTTTTTATAACAATGAAAAATATCTAAAATTCGCATCACAAATACTCATTTACAGCCGAGATAATTTTCCCAAACTTGATGTAAATTATGTTGAATCGTTATCTGCCGACCCCACCGATTATAACACGGTTTATCCAGCGATGTATAAATCAATCCGTAGGATCATCAAAGAGAATGCGAAAAACAACCCTGAATATACAATTTCGATAACGTCAGGGACTCCCACAATGCACGCTTGCTGGATTTTTTTGCAAAAAGGGGGAATTATTGATGCTGAACTCATTCAAACTTCGCGTGAAAAAGGTATTTCCAAAATCAATCTTCTGTTAGATGATTTTCCCCAAATCCAAAATGTGGATGAAATTAAAGCAGAGATGACGAAACTGGCGAGGGAAAACAAAAATTTCAAAAAACAACTGAATCTTCAGCACGATGGAATTATCGGGGAATGCCTTCAAATCATTAAAGTTAAACAGAAAATCCAAAATTTGGCAGAATATGATATTCCTGTTTTTATTTCCGGCGAAAGCGGAACAGGCAAAGAACTGGTAGCAGAAGCGATCCATTTTAACAGCTCCAGAAAAGAGCAGACATTTGTAAAAGTGAATTGCGGAGCAATCTCTCCAAATTTATTTGAAAGTGAATTTTTCGGACATAAAAAAGGCTCATTTACCGGAGCAGATACGGACAAGGAAGGAAAATTCAAGCAAGCGGACAATGGTTCGATTTTCTTAGATGAAATCTGCGATCTTCCTCTAAATATGCAGGTGAAACTTCTCCGTGTTTTGCAAGATGAAACGATTCAACCTGTGGGTGGAAATGAAGAAAAAGTGAATGTGAGAATAATTTCCGCTTCAAATACAAATATAATAAAACTGGTTAATGAAAGCAAATTTCGAAAAGATCTGTATTATCGAATTTATCAAGGGAAAATTTCGCTTCCACCGTTGCGAGATAGGGGAAATGACAAAATTCTCCTTGCTGAATATCATATTTCAAAATTGAATCAAAGATATAAGAAGCAGAAAAGATTAGCAAAATCCGCTCTTCATTTCATCAACAATTACAAATGGGCGGGAAATATCCGAGAACTTTTTTCCGTTTTAGAAACAGCATTTATCCACTCTGAAAATGAGATTAAGAAATCAGATTTGGAATTGATAGAATTAAATTCCAGCGATCATAAGATTTTCATTCCGGAGGAAGGTTTGGATTTTGATAATGAAATTCCCAAAGCGTATTATCAGGCAGCCTTACAAAAGACAGATGGAAATCAGGCAGAAGCAGCGAGATTATTGAAGATTCAACCGCATACATTTCGGGAAAGATTGAAAAAATTAACTTAATTCATTCCTGGCGAAAATTCCATCTACTGAATTGATTGCAAAACGAAATTATCTTTTACTTATAAGCTTTTTCTGATTTAACTGATAGTAACTTTCACAAAGTTTTA
>JAYEKN010000244.1 GCA_034661015.1 Candidatus Cloacimonadota bacterium | reverse complement strand
AGAGAATTGATTTTGTTACAAATCCGCTCGATTTATCTGCACCCTTAAAAAAACGAGTATCTTTTGAAACATCGTTAACTACGATTGGTTCTTGAGTTTCAATAACAGCCCCAACGATTCCTTCACCCGCTTTCATGCGAATTTGTTTTATTACTTTTGCTTTTTCACCTTCTGCTATATGAAATAGCAAATCGCCATTATTTTCATCAATTGTAACAAGTGAAGAGGCTTCCACTTCCAATACTTTGGTGGCAACATCCATCACGGCTTTTAGAACTTCGTCCAAATCAAGATGGGAACTTATTGCGTTTGAAATATCATAAACTGCTTGTAAATGAGTTGAATCTGATAAATTATTCATTATTTCCTTTATTTATCCTTAAATATATTATTCTAATTTTATCCCTTTTATTTTATTAAAAGCATTTTCTTCGTATCTTCAAAATTGCTTGTCTGCATTCGGTAAAAATAGATTCCAGCCGGATATTCAGCTGCGATCAAATTCACAGAATATTTTCCCTCATCCTGATGATCTGCTATTAATGTCTCCACAAGACGTCCCTGTAAATTATATATTTTTATCGTTACCCAATCTGATTTCGCCAGCGAATAGGAAATATTTGTAACCTCGCAAAATGGGTTTGGGAAATTGTATTTCAACTCAGTAAATAAATTTTCTATATTTGATCCACCTGCTGCATTTTGCTCCAAATAAATACTTCCATTTGTTGTGCCGGAGAGATAGTCAATTTCGTTCACATCAAATTGAGTAAAAGAAAGTGCCGTTGATTCACCACTTTGTCCAACTATATTAAATTGGATATTAAGAATATTTCCACTACCTGTGAATAATTGCCCGATAGAATATAAACTGATAGCAATTAATCCGTCTGTGTTTGAATTGAATTCAAGCACAAAATCTTCCTGCTCTAAAATGCCACCAACTAATGATACATTCGTAACGCTGACAATATTTTCGCTAAATTCGATTGCGATATCCATTCCCTCCAAATCAATCAGATTCTGGACTGAAAGCGGAATAGAAATATTACCATTGGCTGTGGAAGTATCCGGAAGCGAAGCGGTGATGTCCCTTGTTCCTTTTCTACAAAATCGTTCGGACGAAGACCAGTTTCCGGTTACATCACCCAGCCTGATTCCACAAAAATTTTCAGCTGACAGATCGGAATTCAAAGGGGTGTATTCTTTTTGCGAATCATAATAAATGGGGGGCCATACAGCGAAATTTAGGGAATCAGCCACAAAAACCCAGTTATTTCCTCCGTCATTCAAGTTTTCAATCAAGCCGATTCCATATCTCGCAACACGCGATGCATCGGTTGGGTTGACGTAAGAATTTTGGGTAACATCGGCTGCGATGATCCGGCAAGGTTCCAACGAAATCAAACCAATCCCATAACGGGCTATTCGGGAGGCGTCCATGCTGCTCAATCCACCTAGCTCGTCGGTTTTTTCTACTTGCGAAATATAATTGCCCGAGACGATCAGAGAAAATTGATATTCGCCTTGAGTGTTTGTCAAAACAGTTTCACGCTGATTTGTTAATATTACAGATGCATTTGAAATTGGTGAATCATCTTCGTAATAGAAAACATTTCCGGAAATATTGTAACCACCGAGAATTTCAATCTGTCCGTCCGAACTGTTCACATCTTGCTCATTTACAATCGCTTCTGTGAAAAGTAGTTCAGCCACATCCCCGATGGGAGCCGAAGCATTTACTCCAAATTCAAGATTTACGATGATCCCCGAATCGTCAACCAAATTTCCTCCCGCATAAATCCAACAAGAGATAGAACTCGGAGATGAATTTACATTGAGAGAATAATTTTCGTTTTCAAGAATAGTTCCATCCAGAGTT
>JAYEKN010000243.1:2912-9725 GCA_034661015.1 Candidatus Cloacimonadota bacterium | reverse complement strand
ACTGCAATATTGAGAATGGAATTAATGCAATTAATACAAACAACAATGGCACAGTCAACTGGGGACCGGGAAACATAGACGAGGAGCCAATCTTTGTGGGCGGAGATCCGTTCAGTTATGAACTCACGGAAGATTCTCCCTGCATAAACGCCGGCACACCGGATACTACGGGACTAAATTTACCGGAACTGGATTTGGCAGGAAATCAAAGAATTTACAACGGCAGAATAGATATCGGAGCGTATGAATATCAGGGACAGGGAGTAAATAATCCGGATACTTCATTTATTCATAAATTATATTTATTCCAAAACCAACCGAATCCCTTTAAAGATGAAACGGAGATATTATTCATCACCACAGACTATGAGCGGGTAGAAGATTATCAACTCTCCATTTACAACGTAAGAGGACAATTAATAAAAAGATACAACGGAAAAAAAGACGAGTTTTGGGCAAAGACCAAAATCATCTGGGACGGGAAAGACAGATACGGAAATGAAGTTTCAGCGGGAACATATTTTTACAAACTGGAATATGGCAAAAATGCGGTAGTAAGAAAGATGGTGAAGGTGGGGGAATGAGTTCCGCATTATGAGTTGTCTGGATTTACAATGCAACGATCCGTTGGAGTGAAACCGCTAACTAGTGTCCATCCGTAAACTACTATTTTATCAATGCCTCCACCAGCTGGTGGATGATTGGACGCCGAAAAATCTCAAGTGGAATATAAATACAAAAACATTCCACCCCGATGAAATCCCAGTGAAATCCCAGTGAAATAAAACAGATAAAAGCATTTCACAGGATAAATAAAAAAAATAAAGGCATTTCACGGGATAAATAAAAGAAAAAGGCATTTCATTGGGCAAGCAGGGCAAGCACTGATTCGGCAGATAAACCCCTGTTGAATATTAAAATACAAAGCATTAAACGGGGATACTACACTTTTTATAATTAAAATTTTATCTTGCGAAAATCGGTTTTAATCTGCGTTCATCTGCGTCCAATCTATACTTTAAGAGTAGACACTATATAAATCTTACGGAAAATCTAAAAAATTATATGTATTTATGGTGCGGTTCGCCCAGCACATCATCAGTGATACTTGACAGAGAATTCCCACTTTCAGAAAGTGCCCCTTTAGAGAAATAGTTATAACAAATTTAGATATTATCAATCGCAAACAATTACTCAGCCAATACTTTGACAATATTTTTGAACGCTACAAATAAATAAACTATTTCCAAAGAAAGGTTTTAATGGTAAAAAAAATTGGTAGATTATCCCGAAATGAAAAAAATGAAATATATGAGGAAATTCATGATTTTATTGATCAGTTCAAAAAATCGAATAAAACGGCAGAAAAAAAATTAAACAAACTTGTAAATTGTCCAAATTATTTCGGACGTGAGTTTATCGCTTCCTATTTGGCAAAATCACCCATCGCAAACAAACTTAAATCGGTGATGAAAAAACTTCTTGATTCAAAAGAATATCCTGTTCGGGCAACCGCATTATTCTTTTTCTATAATTATTATGCTTCTCAACCCGAAAAAATGATAGATATTGTCAGCGAATACTTTGATTCAATAAAATGGGAAGCAGAAAATATTATTGATATTTTTTGGAAAAGTAATCAAAAACTGATGAAAAAAAATATGCTAAAATGGATTGAAAGCCCGGATGAACGAAAGCGTTCGCTATCTTTTCATGGCTTGGAGAACTTGTGTTACCACGATCCCCAATTTGTACTGGAATTTATTGAAAAAATCATTGATGATGAAAGCATTGAGGTTCAGAAAAAGATTACTCATACGATTATTCAGGTTGCAAGGGTAAAACCTGCTATTGTCTATCCCTATATCAGAGAGTGGCTTGTGGATGCGGATGAAAAGCGGCAAAAAACTATCTGGGTATCAATGACAAAATTGGTTAATAGTTTGCACGGACTCGGTGCTAAGGAGAGAAGTAAAGATTTTGTAATGCTTACCAAAGAGACTATTAAAAACTGGAAATTTGAAAAAAATAGAAAAATTTCCAAAATGGGATCTCAACTATCGGAACTGCTTTATTCGAAGAAAAAATACAGATAAAAAGAACAAAAATCACTTAAAATTATAAATTTGCAAAATACGATCATTCCCCCAAAATACATAATCCCCTCTTTTCCTGAGAGTTTTAGCACGTAATGATGTTAAGAAAAATTTTAAACCAAACACATAATATCTGAACAATAAATTTGACATAGAACTCCTGTTTACAAATTTTTTGCGAAAAATATAGAAAGTAAAGGATAAATATTATGAATAAAAAAATTATGCTGATAGCGACTGGTTTTATACTATGTTTTTCTATCCTATCAGCCAATCAAACAACTTATAATTACAATTTTGATGAACCCATATTAACAAATGGGAAAATCGAATCAAACCTGAATTCAAAAATTATTTCACCGGGTGAACCTGCCGTTCCGTATTTCACCGCAAAAATACTTTTACCTTACGGAGAAAAGATAAATGGAATAAATATAAACAATTCAAATTGGATTCAAATTTCCCAAGATTTTAAACTTGATTTTGCGAAGCAACAGTTACCCATCAGTTCTTCTCAGAATATTCTACAACAAAGGAATGCCAAAATTTATAATTCCGACAATCCCTATCCTGCTCTGAATTACGAGCATTTAGGCACATTTACTTATGCCGGACACAGCATTGCTATAATCAAATTATTTCCGATTAAATATTTACCAAAATCCGGTATCGTTCAATATTCTTCGGATTGGACACTAAAAATCTCTACAGAATATATTGAAAAACTTGCAGTTCATCAATCCCGAATGCTGTGCAGCTCCACTGAAGTGAAGGCTACAATGGAGAAAATTTCCGATGAAACCGCTGCCTTTCAATCTTATATTGGCAAAGAAAGCATACCTGCATTTTCGGATGACTTAGTGAATCCCGATGATCCTCACGATTATCTTATCGTAACATCCGAAGAATACGTCTCCATATTTCAAACATTTGCAGATTGGAAGGATGGATATGGGTTGAATTCTGCCATCTTCACAATTGAAGAAATCTATGAGAATTACACCGGTTTAGATAATGCAGCAAGACTAAGAAATTTTTTGATTGATGCATACACTTCTTGGAATTCTACCGATACACCTTTGCAATACGTTTTACTTGGTGGTGATGACGAAATTATCCCAGTCCGCAAACTTTATGGTGAAGTTGGCAATACGATCGGCTCCATCCCTTCAGATCTTTATTTTTCCGAATTTGATAGTGATTGGGACAGCAATGGCAATGGCGTTTATGGAGAATATCCTGCTGATGATGTAGATTTTATTCCGGAAGTTGCGATAGGAAGGCTTCCCGGAGATAACGAAACTGATTTTACAAATATGTTTAACAAGATCGTCTCTTATAAAGAAACTCCTAGTCCATCTCTTGAAAAGGCATGTATGGTTGGTGAAAATCTGAATTGGAATCCGGTTACATGGGGTGGCGACTATAAGGACGATGTTTTAAGCAGAATTCCCGAAAATGATTATCATTTTTATACTCTTTATCAGCGAGATGGAACTTATTCTGAACAAGGCGTTTTCAACATGATCGACGGCGGATGCGGGATAATGAATCATATGGGGCATACAAATTATTCAATACTAATGGGGATGACACCCAGCACACCTGCACAATTCTCAAATAACGAATTTGGAATGGTGTACACCCAAGGCTGTTATCCGGCAGCATTTGATGAATTAACCAGCCATTCAGGTGAATCAATTGGCGAAAAACTTGTTACTGTTGAAAATGGTTTAATGGCTTTTGTGGGCAATACCAGATACGGATGGTATGCTCCCGGTTCTATCGAAGGTGCATCTCAGCAATTCGACCGAACATTTTTTGACGGTTTGTATGCTGAAGATATAAAAAAATTGGGTGAATGTAATAATTATTCAAAAGTAGAGCTGCTCGGCACTGTAAATAACGGAGTAATGAGATGGTGCTATTATGAACTTATCCTCTTTGGTGACCCTGATTGCGAGATCATCGTTTCTGAAGGTGGCAATTTTCCTTACTTGGAACCCGATCTAATCACATATGACGATCCGGAAGGTGATAATGATGGTGTAATAAATCCGGGTGAAGAAATTAGAATGACAGTAGATGTTGCCAATCTTCCTGACTGGGAAGTGGCTACTGATGTCAATCTCGTTATGCATTATGAAGGGGATGAACTCACTTTTTCAGACAGCACAGCTTTTTACGGAGTTATATTACCAGGGCAAGTAGCAAGTGGTGAAAATGACCCGATAATTTTTCATGTTTCAGACGATTGCCCTCTTGGGGAAATCTTTTTCGAGCTAGTGATCAATTCAAACAGTTCATCCCAATATCCGTTTGAAAAATCATTTACTCGTCATTTTTCAATTTCTATTGAGCAATTGAACTGGCCCAAATATCTCGGTTATAACGTGAATTGTTCTCCCTTGATTATTGATTTTGATAATGACGGCGAGAATGAGGTGGTAGTTGTGGATGCCGGAGGAAATCTGTATTCTATTGAATCGGATGCAACTGTTTCTGCTAATTTTCCGGTGAACCTTAATGCTGAAGTCAAAACAAGTCTTGCAGTCGGAGATATTAATAACAATTCTGAATATGAAGCTGTAATTGCAACTTATGACGGGAAAATTATTGCTGTAGATAATTCCGGAAACATTCTTTTTGAATACGAAACCGCTGAAATATTTAACTGTACTCCTGCTCTTTCCGATATTAATGATGACAATTTGCTTGAGATAATTGCTCCTTCTGTCAATGGAAAATTGTATGTTCTTACATCTTCCGGTGATGATTATCCCGGATTTCCGTTTGATGTTGGAGAAATCATTACTACAAGTCCGGCAATCGGAGATGTTGACGAAGACGGCATAAAAGATTTCCTTTTCGGTACTACCACTGGAAATTTGTTTGCGATCAATGAAGCCGGAACAGCCTTATCAGATTTTCCGATAGAAACACAATCTGCTATCTGGTCGTCTCCGATTATTTATAATGATAACAGCATCGTTTTTGCAAATAATGACAACAAATTTTTCATGGCAAATGGATTTGGTGAAATTTTATCAACCGTGGATGTTTCTGCAAACATTATATCTTCTTTGATTGCATTTGAATCCGCACCCGATGAATTTTTATTCGGTTTTAACACGATTTCCGGTTCGCTTGGTCTTGTGGATGAATCCGGAAATTTTCTGAATAATTGGCCCGTAATTGTTGGTGGAAATACTAAATACAGCCCGATTGCCGCAGATATTGACGATGATGGTCAGATTGAGATCATCACCTCAACCATTGGTAATTTTCTCATGGGTTATACTCAGGAAGGTGAAATCCTCAGCGAATTCCCGATTATAAATGATATCTCACTCAGCAGTCCTGTTGCCCTTGGTGATTTGGATGGAGATGGAGATTTCGAAATTGCTTGTGGGAATGATACCGGAATTTCTATTTGGGATTACAAAAAACCACGCGGTTCTCTTACTCCCTGGTCAATCTACCGTGGAAATATTCACCGAACTGGAAATTATAGCGATAATGTTATTCAATCTGTTGAACAACCACCAGAACAAACAGAGGATTTTACCCTTGATCAGAATTATCCAAATCCGTTTAATTTTTCCACAACAATTTCTTTTACCACCAAAAATGCTGATGAAATTGCCCATATAAAAATATTCAATATAAAGGGGCAATTGGTAAATACTTTAAATCCGGAAAAAGTGGATTATCCAAATACAAATCAGCATAAATTTATGGCAACTTGGAACGGATCGGATAAACTGGGAAATCAGGTAGCAAACGGAATTTATTTTTACAAATTATTGACACGAGATAGCACTCCCCAAGTAAAACGCTTACTAAAAATTAGATAGAATAATTTATTAGTGCACCCATAGCTCAATCGGTAGAGCAACTGACTCTTAATCAGTAGGTTCCGGGTTCAAGTCCCTGTGGGTGTACCATTTTAAAAAAAAACTCGACTCGGACGTCGTCTGTTGCGTTCGAGTCGGGATTTTTTTTTGCAAAGTGAACGAAAACCCGAGTCGTGTCGAAAAGAGTAAAGCGGCTCGAGTTTCAAAATATTTGCATTTGCCAATTAGCCAGAACTGCGACCTGCGAGCAAATTTATTTGTTTTTTTATAAGGGCGTAAACGCCCTGGATTATTTTTTTTGCTTTAAAAACCCAGCCATAAATGACTGGGCTATTTTTTTCAAAATCAATTAAAAAAACTCGACCCTATAGAAATAGAAAATAAAAGGCATTTCACCCCGATGAAATCCCAGTGAAATAAAACAGATAAAAGCATTTCACAGGATAAATAAAAAAAATAAAGACATTTCATAGGGCAAGCAGGGCAAACAAAAATTAGTCAAAGTGTGGGAAAATAAACTTCCGATTTTGTGGTCATTTCGACTTCCGTTGACAAAAAGAGTAAAGCAGCTCGAGTTTCAAAATATGGACATAACAAATCAGATTTTTCGTTTTAGCAAAAGCAAAGTAATATCATCGAATTGATTTTCGCCTTGAAATTTTTCCAGATCCACAAGCACGAAATTGAGAATATCTTCCACATTTTCAGAAGGGCAAGATCGAAGAATGTTCAAGAAGCGTTCTTCCCCATATAATTCATTCTCTTTTGAAGTGGCTTCTATAACGCCGTCTGTGTAAAGAACAACGATATCGTCTTTATCCAAATGATCTGTTTCTTGGTTGAATTTATGCGATTCGTAT
>JAYEKN010000243.1:0-2812 GCA_034661015.1 Candidatus Cloacimonadota bacterium | reverse complement strand
GAAGCGTTCTTCCCCATATAATTCATTCTCTTTTGAAGTGGCTTCTATAACGCCGTCTGTGTAAAGAACAACGATATCGTCTTTATCCAAATGATCTGTTTCTTGGTTGAATTTATGCGATTCGTATAAGCCCAAAGCAATATTTTTCAATGTTGGAATTATTCGCAAATTCCTATTAGGCGGCATAATTATCGGTTCATCATGTCCGGCATTTGCGTATGAAAAATCGCCGGTTCTCACATCGTAGATTCCGAGGAAAAGAGTGGTGAACATACATGCATCATTTTCTTGGGAGAGGATAATATTCGCTCTTTCGAGTGCGTCACTCGGCTCAACACCCTTCTGACAAACGGTCTTGAGTAGTGTTCTGGTTACTGCCATAAACAAACCTGCAGAAATACCTTTACCGGATACGTCTGCAATGATAAAGGCGAGATGATCATCGTCTAAAAAGAAAAAATCGTAGAAATCTCCGGCTACCTCTTTTGCCGGAATATTACGGGCATAAAGGTCAAATTCCTTTCTGTTTGGGAATGCTGGAAAAATTCTCGGCAGGAGCGATTCCTGTATCTGTCGGGCAATTTTTAACTCACTTTCCACTGCTTGCTTCGCTCGAGTGGCTTTTGTGAGATCATTGATATAATGATTCAGGTCAATGATCATTTTATTGAAAACAACGGCGAGCTCGTGTATTTCGTCTTCACCCTTAATATCTTTTAATTGAACATCCAAATTGCCATCTGCGATTTTCTTTGCCATTACCACCAATTTTGCAATCGGTTTTGTGATTCCAAAAGATGCCCAGATAATCACACCCAAAATCACTAAAAGTCCGATGAGCATCAGAAAAGCCTGACGTAATATTGTAGAATTGACAGAGGTCAGAATGGTTTTTTCGGGAATAACTACTGCGAGAGTCCAACCATTTGATTTGATGGGAGTGTAAACCAGCCACTTTTTTGAATTAGTTATCGGATCGGGAAAAGATTCTACAGCGCTTTTGCCCTTGAGCATTTCTCTACCGAATTTACGCATTTGTGGAAAATTATATTTCTCCGCTTTGCTGAATATACTTTCGCTCATAATATCTTTTTTGTTGGGATGATAAATATATGTGCCGTGCTTGCTGATGATAAAGGTATATCCGTCCATTATTTTGATATTATCCATTCTCTTTTCAAGCAATTCCAATGACATATCCGCAGTGGCAACGCCCACAAGTTTTCCCTTGGAATAAATTGGCGTGGAAAAAGTGTTCATCAAGATATTCCCGCCGCCCTCGTCGTAATACGGTTCACCCCAATAAGATGCATCAAGTAGTTTCGGAATGTTATACCAGTCTTTGGGGAAATAATTCAATTTTTCTTCTAAGTTTTTGAATATTATTTTTCCGTTCATTCTATAAGAGTAAGGAGCATATAATTTTTGATATTTCGAGAAATAATATGGTTCAAAAGCAACTGCCATTCCAAAGATGGTGGAATCAGATTCCAATTTTTGATTTAAAATAGATTTGATCTGTGCGGAATTTGGATAGGGAAAAGTTTGAATCGTTTGGGCAATAGATTTTGGTGCCTGCGCAATTTGTATAAAACGGGAATTTAATTCGGTTGCATAATGTGCGGTAAGTTCGATCAGATATTTTTTTGTTTGTTTCAGAGCATCTTTTTTTGCAGAAGAATAAAATAAAAATAAAATAGCCATATAAACAACTAATAACGGAATGCAAATTCGTAGAATTAATTTCCTGCTGATAGGTTTTTTTATTTTGAATTTTTCACTTGAATTCATTTTATTTGCCCCTTATAAAAATTTTTATAATTAGGTATCCGCTCAATTATGTTTTGCTCTTTCAATTCATTTGCCAAAAGAAAAAAATCATCTTTTTTTAAATTTCCCCATGATTCCACACCTTCACCCGTTTGATAAGTTATTGAGGAATGAACAGCATTTAACATCCACTTTTGATGAGAGCTATTCGTTTGCAGATGAAATTTATTGCAATATTTCATAATCAAATCAAGTGTTTCCTGCTGATGCGAAAAAGCATATTCCCAGCCTTGAAGCGAAACTGCAACAAATTTTTGACAAATTTCTGGTTTTGATTCCAGAGTATTTTCAGTGCAATAGATACCATCTTCGGGAAAATTCAGTCCATAATCAGAGTAAAAAAAAGTGTTAACTTCATCCTCATTTATCCCAGCCTGAAACAATTTATGATATTCATTATAATACATGCCTGAAGTTAGATCGCAAGCGCCAGCCAGAAAGGCATCAATCGTAAAAGATTGGGGGACGATCTTCGCATCTATTTGATATTTGCGAAAAAATGCGTTCGGTTGAATAGAAAAATCACCACCCCAACTACTGATGCATTTGCCGTTCATATCCGCCGGTGTTGAAATATTACTCTCTTTTAAACTAACGAGCATTAACGAAGATTTTTGGAACATTTGGCAAATATTTACAATTGGTTTCCCATTGCTCCTGAGGAGAATTGCTTGGGAAAGCCAGGCAGTACAGAAATCAATTTTCCCATCTAACATCGTAGTAAGAGGGCTGTCTTCCCCATTTGAAAAAATGATTTTTACATCAAGTCCTGCATTTTTATAAAAACCTTTTTCATAAGCCATAATGTAACCGGCAAATTGAGATTGAGGAAACCATTGCACTTCAAAATTAATGGGAACTAATTGTTTCTTCTCATTACCATATAATAAAGCCGAAAAAATAATGGGAATTAAAAAAATAATTAACAGGAAAACGGGAGTCTTTTTCACAAGAAAATCCTTTCTGCTTTTAATTTAAAAAC
>JAYEKN010000242.1 GCA_034661015.1 Candidatus Cloacimonadota bacterium | reverse complement strand
TTCTGCCAAATTGCTCTTTAAGGGTTTGAAGAGATGAATTCAGATAATTAATGGAGCTTTCAATGTTGCCGGTATTATTTTTTAAATCGGATGATATTGCGCCAAACGTATGGGAAATATTTACCATCAAGTTATTGTTTTCATTTATCTGTGTGAGCAATTCTTTTTCATCCTTTACAACATCTCTTGTTGATGAAAGCAGGTCTGTTATTTGTTTAGTATAACTCTCCTGAACTAAAATCATGTCTTCAATTTGTTTAACGGAATCAGATAGATTGCCATTTACTTGATTTAACAACTCCTGCTCTCTATCTATCTGTTTTTGCTCTGCCCTGGAAAGATTTCCGATAATTGAATCAATGGAAGATTGAAATTTCTTGATTGTATCTTCTAATTCACCTGAAGCCTGTTCCTGACGTTCATTTTCCCTCTCCACCCTGATAATTTCCATCTGATTAAGATTCTTTACTATAGCGTCAACAGCAGTGCGAAAATTATTTTTTACATTGTCAAACTCTGCAGATGCTTCTTTTCTTCGTCTTGTTGAATCCTCGTTGCTTGTTTGATTAATATCTGCCAGCATTTTTTCGAGTAACGATGGAAGGGCTTCCATTACTTTTGCAGATTCATTTAACGCCTCAACCACTCTATTTAACTGCTGCATTGCGCCTGAACTGAATGCTTCCCGGAAATCTTCCACTATTTGTTCAAGATTTTTTTGTAAAGATGAGACGATATTCTTCAACTCGTTACCCATGTCTTGTCCGGCAGTTAAAGAAAAAGATTTTATTGATGATTCAAGAGACTCAAAAGAATCAATTATTTTTTTAAATTCCGGAAGAATAGAACGAGTTGACATCTCCTCAAGCCTTCCCATAATTACGTCAGCTAAGTCTGTTGAAAATGATTTCAAAGCCTGAGATTGTTGCTCAGTTTCTCTTAAAAGATCACGAAATATATTTGCCGGGTGTAATTCATTTCCACTGTTATCCTTGGTAACAAATAATTTATTCAAATATTCTGAAAGGTGATTAGTGATTTCATTCCGATTTAATTGAAATTGATTGATAATAATTTTTTGAATTTCTGTTTGCCTTTCATTCGCCGACTTATCAAGCGATTGAAGCAAATCTTCCCGTTCTGTTTTTGCAATTTGAATTTTGTCGTATTTGGTAAGTTTATATTTATTGTTTAGAAAAGCACATAACTTTTGGATGGTGTTTTCAAGTGAATGAAATCCAACATTCTCAAAACACCCAAAAATAATTGAAAGGAATATACCATGTAATGATGTTAAAAATGCTGTTTTAATTCCATCTATTAATATCTGTATGCTTGAAAGTATTACTTTTGAAGAAGAAAAATTGAAATCACTGAGACCAATACAAAGACCGGCAAATGTGCCTAATATACCAAAACCAACAAACATGCCTGGGACACTTTTCCAGAGTTCTGTATTAAATATCTTTTCGATTAAAGCGATGCCAAAATACTGTTCAGCAAAATCATCAGTTTTTTTAGATTTATCTAAATTTATAAAATGTTGCTGATATGACAACCAATCAATTTTTAAATATTTATTCGTTGAAACAGCTTTTTCAGTAAAGTTTGTTTCCACTCTATTTATTGAGCGTTTTACAATATAAAATTTAATTAAAAGGGATATAAAAAACATTACAAATAATACATGTAACCCGGCAACCCAAATAGAAGTTAAAATTCCAGTTTCATCATAAGAGATATACGGCAACAATATTTCAGTCAGATTTTCCATCAATACCTTTGTGTGAATTTACAATCGGGGACACATTGGGGACGTTCACAACTTTTCAACTTACTTACCGGTTAGAGAATATTTACTGTCTGCTAACAGGCTCTCGCCCCGAATTACCGATTTGCCTATGGCCTGTACAGATATGTTCAGCCG
>JAYEKN010000241.1 GCA_034661015.1 Candidatus Cloacimonadota bacterium | reverse complement strand
GGATATGAAAGGAAAAGCGACAGTTCTTTGTGAAAACTGTGTATTTGGTAATGCTGGAGCAATAGCCGAACATGGTTGGTCGGTCTATATCGAGAGTGATCAGGGAAATTTTCTTTTTGATACGGGTCAAGGTATGGCAATTATTAATAATGCCCGGCACTTTAATAAAGATCTATCAACAATCCGAGGGATTATGATTAGTCACCATCATTATGATCATACCGGAGGCCTTTTAAGAGTTTTAGAACAAACAGGAAAAGTAAATGTATATTCTCATCCTGATCTTTTTAAAAACAGTTATGTAATCGATAAAGGGAAAGAAAGAAATATCGGAATTCCTTTTCGTCAGAAAATATTAGAAAGCAAAGGAGCTCAATTTAAATTTAATACGGGTTTTAGGGAAGTTGTACCGGATTTGATATTGAGCGGAGAAATTCCCCGTTTGACTGAATTTGAAAAAGGGAGTAAAAGATTTTTACTCAAAACTAGTGAAGGCAATATTCAAGATTTTATCTTAGATGATCAAACATTAATTGTGAACACAGAGAAAGGGCTTATTATCATTTTGGGATGCTCACATTCAGGGATAATAAATATTATTAATCATATTATTGATAAAACCGGCCAAAATCACATTCACACAATTATCGGCGGAACTCATCTGGACTCGGCAAGTAAGGAAACAAAAGAAAAAACGATTCAAGCTTTAAAAAACTTTGATATAGAAAAAATCGGTGTTTCTCATTGTACCGGATTGGAAACCTCAATGCGATTATTTCAAGAATTTGGAGATCGTTTCTTTTTCTGCAATGTAGGAGCAGAGATAGAAATATAATTAGAAATGCCGAGGAAGAATATCCAAAGCCATCACTATATAGATTATTTTTTTCAATTTGCCTTTAACATCCGTAAATTCTTGTATCATTGCCATTTGACATAAGTAGAAATAAACAGGAAGTAAGGTAAAACTATATAAATCAATACAAAATTATAGGGGGCAATCATGAAGATAGTGAGATATCAAAAATATGGTGAAGTATTTTACGGAAAACTTGAAAACGAGAAGATTTTTCCGATTGAAGGGGATGTATTTGGAGATTTCAAGTTAAGGTCACAACCGATAAAAAAGGAAGAGGTAAAATTGCTTGCCCCAATAAATCCACCGAACATTATTGCTATCGGACTTAATTACAAGAAACATGCCGAGGAAAGCGGTCTTGGTTATCCGGAAAAACCGGTCATCTTTTTAAAAGCCACATCAAGTGTGATTGGACCGGAAGATAAGATCATTATTCCGCCAGCGGCTCCCGATGAAGTTGATTATGAGGCTGAACTTACCATTGTAATCGGTAAAAAAGCAAAAAATGTAGAGATAGAAGAAGCAGAAAATTATATATTTGGTTATACCTGTTCTAATGATGTATCCGCAAGAGATTGTCAACTTTGTTTGGACCAACAGTGGGCCAGAGGTAAATCTTTTGACACATTCTGTCCATTGGGTCCCTGGATTGAAACTGAGCTTGCTGAACCCGATCATTGCAGAATAATATCCCGACTAAATGGTAAAATCATGCAAGATTCGAACACTTCCGATCTTATATTTAAAACCAAAGAATTATTGAGTTATTGTTCTAAAAATTTTACCCTTTATCCCGGTACGGTGATCATGACCGGTACACCGAATGGTGTTGGTTTTGCCCGCAAGCCTGCTGTATTCTTGAAACCCGGAGATACGATTGAAATTGAAATTGAAGGAATCGGCAAATTAATTAATGAGGTGGACAGTTAGAAAATATCAATAGAGATTAAAAACTTCTCTCTGCTTTTACTCTTAGTAATTCTGTATAATTATCATTCGATATCTTGTCAGTAAAGAACATAAACCCTTTCCTGTTGTAAAAATAGGAATTCATCCGGCTTGGAAATGCCTGTAA
>JAYEKN010000240.1 GCA_034661015.1 Candidatus Cloacimonadota bacterium | reverse complement strand
CTTTAACAGAGTGTCAAAAATCAGTTCCATTTTTCTTCATTCCATACTAACCGCCTTTGTATGACTGGTAGCACAAAGATACCATTCGATATTTCTTTAATTGTATCTGCTACAGTTTTTGATTCCCAAATTGACATATATCACCTTTTTTGTGATGCCAAACGCCAGTATCACCGGTCGCTTAGCGGAATTTGAGGCTAAGATAATTTTTACCAAGAGCACTGAATTTGCATGAACGGCGGCCTATAGTGCTCCGGTGAATACACATGGGTTAGGGTAAAGTATGAAATTCCCAGATTTTCCCCATCTCCTGGAGTATTAGATTTGTCATATTTTGATATATAATATCCATTGGGGTAAGAACTCGAAAATGAAAATTTCTTGTCCCACGTTTTTTAAACGTATTTGATGAGTTAAATGATTTTTTTAATTCATCATCCCAACAACCAATTTCAAATACACCTATGTTATTTTCATTAAAAATATTATCAGGACTGACCCAAAGTTCCAAACGTGGGCTCATATCTGGGGTTTCAACATTCTCAAATACCGGTGCCCATTTATTCGAGACTTTTAATATCCCTGGTATTTCTGTTTTATAAATAATGGCCTCCATAAAAGCAGGTCCCCGCAAGTTTTTTTCAATATTCCACTTCGTGGCAGAAGGTTTCTCCGTATGTTTCTTTTGATCGTAGTATCCGCTAGTACCAAGTATTAATTCCTGTGTGTTTACTGAAATGTATGATAGCAATCTCTCAAAATAAACCGCTTGAAAAAATCTTCGATCATTATCATTAATTGTAATTGGATTAAGCTTCGCCAACTCTTCCTTGGCTTGTGCCAGGTCAATCTCTTTGCAACAATACTTATGCAATAAATTGAACGGTGACAATAAAGAATCAAGATAAGAAGTAAAATGATCAATTAGAACTGAAAGTGATTTATCCTCAGGATTAGAATTTTTTAAGAAATTACAAATTTCAGAATAGGTTATTACTTTATCTCTTTGTTCTACTGGAAAATTCTCGGCAACTAAACCTAAAGGAATAACAACTACATTCTCATCTTCATAACTTTTAATTTGTTCATTACTACCAATAGATTTTGTTTTATTTTCAATCACAATCATACGGCCATCATCAGTTGTAATTAATATATCGGCTCTACCACCCTGTATCGACTTTTCCGTTTCTACTACAAAGCTATTAATTTTTTCACCTATTCTGCTGAAAAACCACTGTGAAAAGTAACTACTCAAGCCATGTTCTCCGGTAGGCTCTAACAACCAAGAAATGAAAGAGGAATAAAATAGTTCCTGATTTCCAGACTTCAAAATTTGGATAATATTTTTTTTGTTCATTTTTTTGCCTTTTTGTACCCTAACCTTGCATTTTGCTGCGGGGTTCGATGATGTCTGACTGGGCCTAAATATGTTCCCGGTATTTTCTGATTTCCTCTTGGTAAGGATTGCATACCCTTTTTAGGATAAGCATGTTCAGCATCTAAACACTGCCTTACAGCTTTTTCTGGAAAAAAAGTAGCATCAAATTTTTTTATTTCACATATCATATACAATAAATGATGAATGGGTTCTAACTTCAGCTCGCTCAACATTTAATACGCTGAAGATATTAAATCTTTCTCCTGTAACTCTTGAAATATATTCATGTTTATCGTTTAGTAATTTAACTTTTTCTAACAAAGATTTCATGTTTATTACTTATCAGATAAATTCTAAGAAGCTTCTATTCAGATTAAGATAACAGAAGTTATCTGTTTGGCCAATCCATTTTTATTCTTGACAAAATTCTTTTATCCCCCGCATGAGGGAAATGATGTCATTCGATGATTCAAAAGAAAAAGTCCCCCAGAGCGAATCCTCAATAAACTCGTCATATTCAATATCCCACTGTAGAGAAAAACGATCGGCAATGCCGGTGA
>JAYEKN010000239.1 GCA_034661015.1 Candidatus Cloacimonadota bacterium | reverse complement strand
TTGAGCACACCGCTCACAGTTCTCGGCTCAAAGCAAAAAAAACTTTTCGAGCCAAGTCCTGCTTGGACTTACCCCGCAACGACCCGATTAAATAAAAAAATAAATTTAACAGGTTAAAAAGTGTGGGGTGAGGACAAACAAATTGTGCACATCGGTCGCAGTTCTCGGCTCAAAGCAAAAAAACGCTTTCGAGCCAAGTCCTGCTTCGAATCTGTATTTTTTATCAAAAACATTGCCCTATATTTCCGAATTGATAATTATTGAGAAAAATTAATTTTGGTTTTAAAGGAAACTATTATGAAAAAAATATTATTTGCAACCATACTTTTATCTCTTTTTTGTATTTCCAATGTGTTTGGAACAATTATTGAGAAAGATTACAATTTTGGGGATTACCAAATCCAAAACATAGGCAACTATCAAACCATTCAATTTTGCGATACAAAGTTAGCCGGCAATCTCGGTGAGCCGATTCTTCCCTATCACACCGTTTCTCTTCTGCTTCCCCCGGGTGAAATAGCCGAATCAATCGAAATTTGCGGAAACCAAAAAGAAATTTTATCTAAAAAATTTGAGATATATCCTCGCCAATATTCACATCCTATCTCGAATGGACGATCCGGCGATTTTATCAAACATACCGCAATTTATAACAGCAAAAATTTGTATCCCGCAAAATTACATGGGGAATTAACCACCCAATTTATGAACGGTTATTCCTTTGCTCTTTGCACCTTTACACCGGTTGAATATCTTCCTGCTTCTAAAGAAGTATCCTTTTTCAAAAATGTTACCGTAAAAATTCACACAAAAACAGCACCAAATCAAAATGAAATTTTGCGAAATCTCAACTCCTCCGAAAATATTTTGAGTAAAGTTAAATTTATTGCTCAGAATCCAGAGCAAATCATAAATTACCCTCGCAATCAAATGAGAAATGATGATTACGAACTGCTGATCATCACTCCCGAACAATTTCAGGATGAATATGAGGAACTTATTGATCTTTATTTGATTCGCGGAATTAAGACCGAAATAGTTGCAACCGAATATATTTACGAAAACATTGCCGGACAGGATTCGCAAGACAAAATCAGAAATTATATTATTCAAGAATATCAGGAGCACGGAATTCAATACGCATTACTCGGCGGTGATGTGGAATTTGTTCCTTATCGTGGATTTTATTGCACGGTGCAATCCTCAAGCGTTTACGAAGATGATAACATTCCAGCAGACCTTTATTATTCGGGATTGGACGGTAATTGGAACGAAAACAACAACAATCTTTGGGCAGAACCCGGAGAAGCGGATCTGTTACCGGAAGTGGCAGTTGCCCGTTGCACTTTTAGCAATCAAACCGAACTGGATAATCTTCTTAATAAATCAATCAGCTATCAAAATTCACCTGTGCTGGGAGAACTGGATATACCTTTTCTTGCGGGAGAGCATCTTTGGAGCAATCCTGAAACATGGGGAGGAGATTATCTCGACTTGCTTATCGGATATCAAGATGAAAACGGATATACCACTACCGGAATTCCCGAAGATGATAATTATGAAACTCTCTACGACAGAGATGTGGGAAGTTGGAGTGCTTCCGAACTGATTTCCGCGATAAATTCGGGAAAAAGTTTTGTTCATCATGTCGGTCATGCCGGCACGCAATATGCTTTAAGAATGTCAAATAGCGATATTACAAACAGCAATTTTGCTCAGGCAAATGGCGTAGATCACAACTTTACTTGCGTTTACACTCACGGCTGCATGTGTGGTGGTTTTGACACAAACGATTGCATTGGAGAACGAATGATTAATATTGAGAATTTCGCACCTGCATTTGTTGGTAACTCACGTTATGGATGGTTCAATGAAGGGCAAACCGAAGGTCCGTCCGAACATTTGCACCGAGAATTTATCAATGCTTTATATACAGAACACGCTCCCCGCATCGGAATGACACATCTTCTTTCAAAAATTGCTACTGCTCCCTGGGTTACTGCGCCCGGACAGTGGGAAGAAGGAGCCTTGCGCTGGTGTTTTTATGATTGCAATGTTCTCGGCGATCCGGCAATGGCAATCTGGACAGCCGAACCAATCGAATTAGAGGCTACTTATGAAGATTCCATTCCCATCGGACAACCCATTTTGCAAATCACAGTTTCAAATCCGGAAAATTCCGTTCAAGGTCTTGCCTGCACATTAATGAAAGATGAAATTTTTCACGGTGCTGGGATTGTGGACTCTTTCGGATTGGCTACCATTGAGATTGATCCTTCCATAAACACAGTGGGAGAAGCGGAAATAATAATCTCCGGTTATAATTGCCTCCCAATTTCTTTTCCTATTTCGATTATTTCTAATTCCGGTCCTATGCTGACTCTCGTTGATTACGAAGTCGTGGACGGTAACGATAATATCCCCCAATACGATGAAAATATAAGTCTGAATCTCTTTATTGAAAATGTGGGAATGTTGGAAGCCTTCAATGTTACTGCCACAATTTCTTCACAAGATTCATTCATTACAATTCAGGATTCTTCCTGCGATGTGGGAAATATTCCTCCCCAAAGTGTGGAAGAATTAGAAGAGGTTTTCATGATTCATATTGCTGATAATATTCCGGATCAGCACCAAGCCCTTTTTGAAATTGAATTTTCCGAAAATACCGAAGAATCGTGGATATATGAAATAATTATCACCATAAACGCACCTGATTTAATTTCCGGCAATATATTCGTGGATGATTCCGGCGGTAATTCAAACACAATTATTGATCCCGGAGAAACTGTGCTTCTCACGATTCCAACTTTTAATATCGGAAACGCAACTTCCCCGTTTGCCGTGGGAAATATTTTTTGCTCAAATGAAGATATAACTTTGGGAACACCGACTTTTGATCTTGGTGAAATTACTGCCGGCGATGATGCCCTTGCCCTTTTTTCTGCTACGGCAAGCGAAAATATTCCCATCGGAATATACGTAGATTTCACTTTTACGGTTGATGCAGGGGAATATGGTTTTGAGCAAATATATAGCCTGCCCATCGGCATCGTTCGGGAATCTTTTGAAACAGGTGATTTCTCTTTTATGGACTGGGAATTCGGGGGTAATGCAGATTGGACAATTTCTACCGACGCTTATGAAGGCAGTTATTCCGCTCAATCGGGTGATATTGACAGTAACGAAATGACAGCGATTTCCCTTGAAATACAAGTTGCTACAAATGATATAATAAGTTTCTGGAAAAAAGTTTCTACAGAAGCAAATTATGATTATTTCAAATTTTTTATTGATGAAAATTTGCAAGGAGAATGGGCTGGGGAGATTGATTGGAGCGAAGAAGTTTTCGATATTTCCGCCGGATTTCACAATCTAACCTGGCAATATGAAAAAGACGGATATGTAAATTCCGGCGAAGATTGTGCTTGGCTTGATTACATAACTTTCCCCCCTCTTGGTGAACCTTACTCAAGTGGAAATGAACCTAATATGCTACAAAGCAAACTATTTGTAAATTATCCTAATCCTTTTTACAATTTCACCACGATATCTTTTTCAAGCAGAATGGAAACAGAAAACTCCGAGATCGAAATTTACAATATCAAAGGGCAATGTATCCGCAAATTTAAAATTGAAAACGTAAAATGTGAAAATAATGAAGTCGTTTGGAACGGAAGAAACAGCGATGGAAAACGTGTTGCTCCCGGACTTTATTTTTACAAACTTCGAGCAGACGATTATCAAGAAGTGAAAAAAATGATATTGATAAGGTGATTTTGAATTTTTAAAAACCTCTTATTCACTTTTGGAGTGCAACATCCGTGATGTTGCAGTGTTGTATAAAATATCACGGATATTTTACTCCAAAATGCCATAAATGTATAAAATATCACCCCAGTGAAATCCCAGTGAAATAAAACAGATAAAAGCATTTCACGGGATAAATAAAAAAAATAAAAGCATTTCACCCGAATGAAATATCGAAAAAAATAGATTTCACTGGGCAGGCGGGATAAATAAAACAGATAATCCGCCGGCTGGCGGACACGAGGCAGGCGGATATTTTACTCCAAAACTGTATGATGTGGGTTTACACCTTTTTCTTGGAATTTTTTCGGTGAGTATTTTGCTGCTAAAACGGTAAAATTACTTCCCCAGATCTTTCGTAGATTCCGAAATATCCCATTTAAATGGATTTTTTTTTAATATTTTATAATCAAACCAACCGAAGAATCTGCCCCAAACTTCGAGAAACATTGTGAAAATGATTTTTAAATTTTTTATGGGATTCAAAGAAAATTCTTGAAGAGTGAGCCTAATAATCAAACCTGAATTTTGCGAAGAAACTTTGTAATCCTGATTTTCCTGAAGCCAGAGATGTCCCGCATAGATTCGACGCCTTTGTTTAAGAAAATCGGATACGTTTTCCGGTCCCTTATTATAAACAATCGCCTCGGGAACATACTCCAGTTTTAAATCCTGCTTTCTGATTATTGCCTCGATGCTTGCTTCGTCCACGGCACTTTTTTCGGGAATTTCTTTTACAATATTTCGGAAGGCTGCCATCTCCCCAAGTTTTGGCGAGATCATCGACATTTTGTGGTGCAATCTCCAGAGCATACACACGGCAAAACCGATAAATGTTTTGGGATCATTTACCGGAGTGGGTTTACCTCCAGCCATACCGATTTTGGAATTTTGGAAAGGTAAAACCATCTTTTCAATCGTGTTTTCAGCCGGAATGGTGTCTGCACTTTCGATGAGAACAATTTCATTTTTTGCTTCTTTGAGGAAAAGATTGATCGCAGAAGATTTTCCCTTGCGTTCTTTCTGGATGATCAATTTTATCCTCGAATCGCTTTTGGCATATTCCCGCACAATTTCATCCGTATTATCTGTAGAATTGCTGGAAACAACTATTATTTCTCGCAGTTCAACTTTTTCCAATTTTTGATTTTCAACTGCATCGAGCAGCTGCCTAATATTTTTTTCTTCATTATAGGCAAAAATACCGAGACTGCACGAAATCATATTTGTTTCCCTCGATTTAGGATAGCATCTAGAATTCCATTAATAAATTTGCTGGACTTCAATCCGCAAAAATCTTTTGCAATTTCAACTGCCTCATTAATGACCACAGAACCGGGAGTCTCGGAAAACTTAATTTCCATTGTCGCAATACGAAGGATACATTTATCAATTAAGGAAATTCTGGAAAATTCCCAATTTTTTGAAAAGCGTTGGATCAACAGATCAATTTCATTGAGATGGATAAGAGTATTTTTCACTAAGAAATAAATGAAAGTAGTTTGCGAATCCTTTATTTTTTTGTTTTTAAACTCAAGCGTTTGGTGTAACTTCTTTTCAACTAACCGGCTTATATCGTCTATTTCATCTTCCTGCAATTCCATATCCGGCGAAATAGCATATAAAGTTTGAATGGCAATTTCTCTAGCTTCTCTTCGTAAACTCATAATTACTTTCCCTTTTGATAAGTGAAAATTCTAATCTGTAAATGGCGTGAATCCGTTTGTTTACAAGCAGATAAAAATACATTTCTTGTTGCACGGTAAAGGCGGGTGAAATTAAATCTACTTGACCTTTAAAGTCTCGTGATTTTTTTCAAATATTGATTTTATTCTATCCCATTCGCTTGCAGGTGCCGTATATGAAAGCATTACCGAGCGATCGCCAATTGTAGTATAATAGGCGATACTTTTCATTTTTCCTAACGGATTAACTGTTTCGGTTATTATTTTCACCCAGTCATTCCCCGAAAATTTTTCTTTCGTTACGGAATTCACAGTCATTTGCACATCATCTTCACTATCTTCACGCATTGACATCTTGATTTCTTCCGGATCCATATTGAGAAAATCGTCATCTTCTTCAGACTCGGCAAACATCGCCATAATGGTTGGTTTACTTTGGGATGCGGCCATAAGTTCCATAAAATTGACAGAATCTCCGGATGGCACACTTTCGGATACAATCAACATATCACCGGTCATTAAACCGTTAAAATCCTTGGGAATATCAATTTCAAAACCGATCTCAGCATTCACATAATGCCCCGGTTTGACGGCACTCGAAGAAGATATTTTGTTAATCATATTTAGAATATCTGCCATAGGATCTTCATTTGATTGAGGGTCTTCTGCAAATACAGACGATGCGACCAAGATGATAAACAGTGTGAAAATTATTGAAACCTTATTTTTCATAGTTCTTTCCTTTAGAAATAAATTCCATTGATTTGTGGAATTGAATTAACAACATAACTTTATTGAATTTTTCGCAACAAAAACGTTTTCGGCAATATTGGTGTCAAGTAATGAGCAATAATCATTACTCTTGCAACGGAAAACGGGATTACGGAATACGGAAATATTTTGCTATTTGGGACGGGAAAAATGAGCAGGGAAAACGTGTTGCTCAAGGAGTTTATTTTTATAAAATAGAAACAGCAGAGAAAACAACGGTGAAGAAAATGCTGTTTGTAAGATGAATTGCGGATTACCTCAACCCAAAACTCTGAACTCCAAACTCACAGAAAACTTGACAAGATTTTCAATGCCATTCCTAAATGTGGACCTAATTGGGATTGCAAAAAAATCAGAATTCACGAGCCAAGAAAAGTTAAAAATGAAGATAAAAAACATAGGTAAAAAGGTTAAGTCGTTTATTTGCTCTTTCCTGAAAAGGGAAAGGCAATCCCAAAACCCCTTCAATAAATTTTCACTTCTTAGTTCTATTTTTGCATCACTCCAAAAACGAACAGGTTTTTTAATTTTTCATTTTAAATTTTTAATTTTAAATTTATTTACCCCCCCCCAACTTACTAATATACCGCAAGTTACACTTTTATCTTTTTAATAATAAATTATCATTAACCAAACTCGGGAAGAACAAATTTATTTTGATAATGTCTTTTCTGTTTTTCTTCTCGGGGCAGAAGAGACTTTAATATGGACGATTGTTATTGGAGATGAAACTGGAAGGTCTAATAATGCTAATTGAAATTTCCTTATTAGAGAATACTTTTCACTCGCAACCGGAGTGCGAAGAAAATTTTTAATAGGTTAATAAAATTAAAAAGGAAAAAACAATGTTTAAAAAATTTGCAGTAATAATAGCAGTGCTTGTATTATTTGCAAGCGTAAATGCATTTGCCCAATCGTTTGACGTAGTTGTGCATAATGTTCAGAGCGGTTCCCCAGATAATGTTTATTTGGAGGGAAATCTGAATGGTCAGGGTATGGTTCCTCTAGGTTCTCAACCTGCTCCTTCTGGTTCTGGTTATACAACGGTTACTTTCAATGATATATACACAAGTTCATCATGTGTATATACACAATTAAAAGCTACCCAAGGTACGAGAACAAAAACCATAACAGGTAATTTCGCTCCTTTCTCCACATACCATATCTATCTCCCTGGTGACATTCCATGGGATGATACAATCCCTGAAAATCATTAGATAATCAAATAATACCCGATATCCCACTTGGTGATGTCGGGTATTCTATTCATATTAATTAGAATAACATAAGGACGTGTTTATGAAAAACAAAACTTTAATTATATTAATAATTATTTTGAGTTTCAACTTAAATTTATTTTCAATTGAATTCAACTACAATAGAATTTGCGACTTTCATATTGGTGGCTGGTATTTGCCATGGACTATTAGTGAAAAATGTTCTGTATTAGATTCTAATTATATGTATTATCCAAATAGATACGGTGTTGATGTAATTAATATAGATAATAGCACAGGTAATCTTACAAGAGCAGTTTTAAAAGGTTTGCCGGGCTTAACTAATGATGTAATAAGAAAAAACAACTATATTTATACATTATCTTTCAATCAATCTTGTTTAAATCATTATAGATACTACATATTTAAAATAGATATTAGTACTCCGACAAATCCGGTTGTTGTGGATTCATTATTATTTGAAAATACTTATGTGATAGAGGCTTTACATTATTACAATCATACATTACTTTACCAGCAAAGTAATCCTGATAGCAATATTGAAAAATTAATATTTTTCAATGAAGATTTAGAAGAAATAAATTCTGTCCAGATATTATCAATAACTTATCCTATTAATGATACCCTTTTTGCAACAGGTGACGGTCAATCAGCAGATGGCTTTAATATTTACAATATCTCAGATATTAATAATATTTTTCTCCAAACTCATATTGACTTATCGAATTCTCCTTCTCCGATACATGAGGGTAATATACAGCAAATTGACAGCAACACAATTGTAAGATGTTCAAACGGCGGACTTGTGTTTTGGGATATCTCCGATATTGAAAACTGGCAGTTTATCTCCGACTGTGCAACCGATTCGGGAGTTGACCGTATTGCAAAAAAAGATAATTATATTTATGCTCCTCAAAGTTGTGATTATATAGAGTCAATAGATATTTCAGATATTAATAATCCCACTCACCACTCCTGTTATTATTTTACCGAAGAACAAAAATATTTTTCTGAGATTTGGTTTATAAACCCAACATTGAAAATAAATAATGATTTTGCCTATATGGGAACTATGCAAGGTGGAATATATAAATTTGGCATTGATAATGGAAATCTAAATTATTCAAATTCATATTTGGAGAATTCTAATCCTCGTGGTTATATGTCTGCAGACAGTTTATTGATTGATAATTATTTCTTTGTTCCAACATCTTATGATGGTATCCAGATATATGACATATCGAATCCTTACGAACCGGAACTTATTTTGACAATAGTTGATAGTTGTAAAATATTTAGTGTGCAAAAATTAAATTCGCTTCTTTGTGTATGTTTTGTTAATCGACAGATGGAAATAAAACTGGGTATTTTCGACATTTCAGAACCGAATAATCCCATATTTTTATCAGAGCAAAACATCGAATCGGTTTGTTCGTTATTAAAAAATAATAATGAGCCTAATAGCATATATTTACATCATTATTGGCTAACAGATAAAATAATAAAATATGACCTATCTGATCCTCAAAATCCGGAAATAGCCTTTGAGTATGAACTGCCATATAGAATATCAGTAACCGGATTATTTCATGAAGGTTATTTCTATGCTTTAGAGAGTTCATCATCATATCAAGATTTGTATATTTTTAGTGGATTTGAAGAAAATGAACCGACATTGGAACAAACCTTATATAATTTTAGCCCTTATGAATCTGATTGTACTGTTATAAATAAAATAGGTAATTATTTTCATATTGACCCTGAATTGAGAAACGGAATTGCTGAAGAGAAATTCTATGAATTTGTTAATCCTTTTGAGCTGGTAGAAAAATTTTCAATTGAAGATCGTTGGGGTAGATTTGGAATAATATTTAACAACATTTTGTTTAAACGCGACTATTTTGGAACTAGGTTATTTGATTTAAGCAATAATCCTTCCGGTTATATAGAACCATTTAAAAATATTTATTCCTTTTCAGGTTATCCCAAATTATCATTCTTTAATCAAAATAACAGCAATTATTTTATTAGTTGCCAATTAGAAGGTGTTTCAATTTATTCCTATACTATAGAAAACTCCATTAATGAAGAAGGTTTTAATAGCAATACATCAACAAAGCAATTCCCCAACCCCTTCACCACCTCAACCACCATCTCCTTCACTACCAAAACTCCCATAGCCGAAAATCAGCAAATAGAAATATTCAATATAAAAGGGCAAAAAGTGAAAACGTTAGAAGCAACGGAAAACGGGATTACGGAATACGGAATACGGAAATATTCCGCCACTTGGGACGGGAAAAATGAGCAGGGAAAACGGGTTGCTCAAGGAGTTTATTTCTATAAGGTTGAAACGGGTGAGAAAACAGTGGTGAAAAAAATGTTGCTGATTAGATAGGTTGTTTTAAACAAGCGTGTTGCAAATATGCAACTTTTATCGAAATTTTTTGCATTTTTGCAACAAATTTTGATCAATTGGTAAGTTGAAAGCATTCAGAAATATTTCATAAGTG